>DWXL01000104.1 GCA_019119235.1 Candidatus Blautia excrementigallinarum
GCCGTCACGCCGGTGGATGTAATTCCGTTCGCCCAGGGACCGCAGCAGATACTGCAGGGACAGTAATGAGTGATCCGGAAAGTACCCAGCGGTTTCAGATTCGCGTCTGAGGATGCCGCCACAGGCGTTCCCACCTGTACGCCGTTCTCCTCCGTCACAGAACCGCCGGCCTCCAGAGCGTCTGCGAACACGCCCTCGCCGCTCCCTTCATGGAGAGTACCTGCATTCAGTTCCTCGTCGATGGAATCTGTCTGCACGGTTTCCGGAAGATCAAGACAGCTCGTGGGGATATATCCGGTCCGGGCAGCGCCGTTTCCGTCCAGGAATTCAATACGGCTCCACACCTCGTTCACCGTACCGGTACGTTTCACTTCGTCGAGCTCCAGCACCTCGCCCACAACTTCCCCGTCCTTCCTTCCGGGAAAATCGAGAATGCTGCTGTCTGTCTTAACCTCAACCTCCTCGTCTGCCGGCTGGATCTGAATATCCGTGCTGAGCATCTGATTCTGCATATATCCGTTGATTGCGGCTCCGTCTTTCTGAAAAGAGACCTTGCTCCATCCGTTGTCACATACGCCGGTGCGCTTCACCTCGTCTCCAAGGACCAGGGAAGCCGTCTCTGTCCCGCTCTGTCCGGGCACTGCATAGATCTCCGCCGTCTTTGCAGTTACATATACGGTATCATTACAGGCAGCCACAGTTACTGTGCCGCCGCTTCCGTCTTCTGTAGAAAAAGTCTGCAGAGGCCGTCCTTCTTCCTCAGCGCTCTGCACGACAGTCTCGTAATCTGTCACAGCTCCATAGACTCTGCTCCCGCACAGCCAGAACACCGCGCATGTGAGAAACAGGCCAAATCTATATTTCATGCTTGCGTCACCTCTTTCTTTATTACGCTTCTCTTCATTTGATGACGCCTCTATCATAGCATACTGGATTCTTTTTGTGAACTCCCCGGAGATTGTTCACTGTTTTTTCAGATTTCAGGAAAAAAATTAAGAAAATCTTTATTTTCAAAAAGAAGCTTTCCATGTACAATAAAGCCATGGATATACAAAAGATAAGTTCAGACACAAAGAAACAATTTCATACAGAACAGCTCAGGGAACACCGCCGTTTTCTACGGGAACAGCAGGTCGCCCGGCAGAAGTTTCTGCTGATCCTTCTGCCTGTGTGCCTTCTTGCCGCCGTACTGATCTTTTTCGCGGTCATGCGCTCTGGCCGGTCGCCGGAGGTACTTACAGTAAACGCCGCCTGTGAATCCTATCGCCCCGATGTTAAGGAGGCGGCGGCGAAATACGGCATGTCCGATTATGTGGATCTGATCCTGGCTCTGATGATGCAGGAAAGCTCCGGAAACGGGCCGGACGTCCTCCAGTCCTCCGAGGGAGCTTACAATACCCGTTATCCCCAGGTCCCCGGCGGAATTACGGATGTGGATTATTCGATTGAATGCGGAATCCAGGAACTGAAATATTCCATGGAAAAAGCCGGGGTAAAGAGCCCTACAGACATCGGGCGCATAGAAATGGCGCTTCAGGGATATAATTTCGGCGCCGACGTATACTTTTCCTATCTGGAAGAAAACGGTATCACTTCCTGGTCCGAAAAGACCTCCGAAGATTTCGCCCGGATGGCAAGCGGCGAAACTCCCCGGGCCGAAGACGATCCCCTATACTCCGCAGCCGGTCCCTGGGACTACGGCGATCAGAAATATCCCGAACATGTGCTTCGCTATTATCACCCCGGGACAGATTAAAACCATTTTTGAAAAAAATTAAAAAATCCGCAAAAATCATTTGACAAGCGTTACACTCTATGGTATAGTATGTTTTGTCGCTGAGGAAATAATCTTTCCGAAAGCACATGCGATAGTGGCGTAGTTGGTAACGCGCGACCTTGCCAAGGTCGAGACCGCGGGTTCGAGCCCCGTCTATCGCTCTTCAGACCAGGACATATTGTCCTGGTTTTTTGTTGTGCAGGAAAAGCCCTGGTTTCGTACACTGAACATAGCGTCAGTGTACAAGGGGACAATGCGGTCGACAAAGGGCTGATTTCATATAACTCAAACAGGCTCCGGCGCATCCCTGAACCCGTGTTTCAGGAAAGAACCGGAGCCTGTTTACATTATTTCATTTTTTCATTCAGAACCCTTTCACATATCCCGATGACGGGTCCCGGCCGGCATCAGTGATGGAACAGACGGATTCCTGTGAAGGCCATCACCATTCCATATTTATTGCAGGTCTCGATCACTGCGTCATCGCGCACAGAGCCGCCTGGTTCAGCCACATACTTCACGCCGCTCTTATGGGCTCTCTCAATATTGTCGCTGAACGGGAAGAAGGCGTCAGAGCCGAGAGTCACATCTGTAAGGCTGTCAAGCCATGCACGTTTCTCTTCTCTTGTGAACACTTCCGGCTTCTCGGTAAAGATCTTCTCCCATGCGCCGTCCGCCAGGACATCCATATATTCCTCGCCGATATATACATCAATCGCGTTGTCTCTCTCCGCACGGCTGATCTCTTCACGGAAGGGAAGGTTCATCACCTTCGGGCACTGACGGAGGAACCAGTTGTCAGCTTTCTGGCCCGCCAGTCTTGTACAGTGAACGCGGGACTGCTGTCCTGCGCCAACACCGATGGCCTGTCCGTCCTTTACATAGCATACGGAATTGGACTGTGTATATTTCAGGACGATGAGGGAAATCTTCATATCTCTCTTCGCCTCTTCACTGAGTTCTTTGTTCTCGGTAACAATGTTGGAGATCAGAGCGTCGTCGATGACCAGCTCCTGCCTTCCCTGCTCGAAAGTAACGCCGAACACTTCCTTATGTTCCATGGGAGCGGGTACGAAGTCCGGATCGATCTGGATGATATTGTAGTTGCCTTTTTTCTTCTGTTTCAGGATCTCCAGGGCTTCCTCCGTATATCCCGGTGCGATCACGCCGTCGGAAACCTCTCTCTTGATCAGAAGAGCCGTATCCCTGTCGCAGGTATCAGAAAGAGAAATAAAATCACCGAAAGAAGACATACGGTCGGCTCCTCTCGCTCTTGCGTACGCGCAGGCAATGGGAGAAAATTCTCTCCAGTTCATATCGTCAACCCAATAAATCTTCGCCAGTGTTTCGGTAAGCGGCAGACCAACGGAAGCGCCTGCCGGAGACACGTGCTTAAAAGATGTGGCAGCGGGAAGGCCTGTGGCTTTTTTCAGATCACGCACGAGCTGCCATCCGTTAAATGCGTCCAGGAAGTTGATATATCCGGGTTTCCCTGAAAGGACTTTGATGGGAAGCTCGCTTCCGTCTCCCATATAAATCCTTGACGGTTTCTGATTGGGGTTGCATCCGTATTTTAACTGTAATTCGTTCATTGTTTAAGACCTCCTGATATTCAGATCATTCTGTTTACTAGCGGCTTTACTGATTCTTGTTCACGATCGTGGTCTCATAGGTTCCCGTAGCAATATCGATATAGCGCACAAAGAGGGAAACCTTGTTGTCTTCATTGAGATTGTTCCAGAGCAGGGCTGTGAACTCCTCCATGTCGTCCGGAATACTTACAAGCTTCGGCTCACCCTCAAAACTCGGAAGCGGATTGCCGTCTCCCATATAAGTATGGATAAAACGTCCCTCTCCCGCAATGGGGTTCTTGTATGCAAAAGTATAGCGGAGACAGGAATCCGGTCTGCCGTTGTCGCTCTTCAGGATGGACATGGCGTAGCTATAGTTCCCCTGTTCGATATGCATGATACCGGAAATCCTGGGAGTATAATTGGGCGCATCCGGCTCGAACTCACGGCTTCTCAGAGCCTGCTCGAAAGTCAGCTGTCTGTCCATGCCCTCATAGATGGTATCTGTCTGATCGCCGTTGGTAACGATCGTCTTATTTCCCAGAACGCGCACCGGCGCGTAAATGATCAGGCTGGGATCGGTCAGTTTGGACGGATCAAAGGCCTCCGTGCGGATTCCCTCGCCGTCGGCAACAAAAATCCTGTTCCTGCTGTTCTCGCTTCTGCCCATAATGAAATAAGCGGCGACAGCCTTCGTTCCGTTTGCGGAACGGCCGAGAATAATCCCTCTTCCGGGATAGGAATTATTGCTCAGTTCTTTTTCCAGTGATAACATTTCCATAATCATTCTCCTTTTCCGGTACAAAAAATGCCTGGGTAGTCTGTCTCCAGGCTGCCCAGGCGGTCGGCTCTCACTTACTGCACTCCCTGTAGGTAATCCTACTTCCGCCAGTCATGCAGTCGTTACTATCATCATATACTACTTTACTTTGATTTTCAAGGGGCAAATCCCCTTTCTGCAGGCTTCTTACAGCGCACAGTTCTGAAATCAGGCTTATCGCTTACTCATCCACACTGTAGTTGGGAGCTTCTTTGGTGATGTGGATATCGTGAGGATGGGATTCTCTCAGCGCAGCCGCGGAAATCTTCACGAATTTACCTGTTGTTTTCAGCTTCTCAATGTTTTCCGCTCCGCAGTAACCCATACCGGAACGAAGTCCGCCGATCAGCTGGAATACGGTATCCTCCACATGGCCCTTGTATGCCACGCGGCCTTCCACGCCTTCCGGAACAAGCTTCTTGGCGTCTTCCTGGAAGTAACGGTCCTTGCTTCCGTTCTCCATTGCCGCAATGGATCCCATACCGCGGTAAACCTTATATTTACGTCCCTGATACAGCTCGAATGTTCCCGGGCTCTCATCGCATCCTGCGAAGATGCTTCCCATCATGCAGACATCAGCGCCTGCAGCGATAGCCTTGGTGATATCTCCGGAATACTTGATTCCGCCGTCGGCGATGATCGGGATTCCATACCGGCTGGCAACGTCATAGCAGTCCATAACTGCTGTGATCTGCGGCACGCCGATACCTGCAACCACACGGGTGGTACAGATGGAACCGGGGCCGATACCTACCTTCACAGCGTCTACGCCGGCTTCGATCAGCGCCTTGGTAGCGGCTCCTGTAGCCACGTTTCCGGCGATAACCTGAAGTTCCGGATATGCTTCCTTGATCTCGCGGACTGCCTTCAGGATATTCTCGGAATGTCCGTGAGCGGAATCGATCACGATCACGTCTACATTGGCTTTCACAAGCGCGTCAACACGGGCGAGTACATTGGCTGTGATTCCCACAGCGGCTCCGCAGAGCAGGCGGCCCTGAGCGTCTTTTGCGGCCAGAGGATATTTGATCTGTTTCTCAATATCCTTGATCGTGATCAGGCCTTTTAAGTTAAAATCGTCATCTACAATGGGTAATTTCTCTTTACGGGATTTTGCAAGAATTTTCTTCGCCTCTTCCAGTGTGATCCCCTCCTTTGCGGTGATCAGACCTTCGGAAGTCATACATTCTCCGATCTTTCTTGTGAAATCGGTTTCGAATTTCAGGTCACGGTTGGTAATGATTCCAACAAGCCTGCGGCCCTCAGTGATCGGAACGCCGGAAATACGGTATTTTGCCATCAGATCGTTGGCATCCTTCAGGGTATGCTCCGCAGACAGGAAAAACGGATCTGTAATGACTCCGTTCTCGGAACGCTTAACCTTATCGACCTCATCTGCCTGAGCTTCAATAGACATGTTCTTGTGAATGATTCCGATACCGCCCTGTCTTGCCATGGCGATGGCCATACGATGCTCGGTAACGGTATCCATACCCGCGCTCATAAGCGGAATGTTCAGCTTCACCTTTTTTGTCAAATAAGTCGTAACGTCTACCTGATTCGGAATCACGTTTGAATACGCCGGAACTAACAGCACGTCGTCAAACGTAATGCCTTCACCGATAATAGTACCCATTGCATTTCCTCCCTTGTATGTGTGTGTTTTATTTGATTTTGAGTTTGTTCCATAGTGTAGCAAAAAAGATACCACATGTCAATCCAAAAAAACCTTGCCCGGAGATGATTTTTTTATTGCATTTGCCATAGTCTCATCTGGTTCAAAGATCAGCTTGCAGGTCTGTCCCTCTTCGCGGATGATGGCCGCAAACCGTTTATGATCCGGATTCCCGGAGGAATAATCGTAAACCTTCAGCTGGCTGTTCCCGTTATAATAATCCAGCCGGTGGGAATTCAGAGGAGCAATGATATCCGCTTCCGACAGATCTACCGTCTTGGCTTTTTTTCTTTTGGACTTCGCCATGATCTTGTCGATATCCAGTTCACCGTTCACAAACAGATACTCGTACTCCAGATCTGTCCCCGGAATAATAAAATATGCCGCCACTCCAAGGGCTACCGCGCCGATCAGAAGGATGGGAAGCAGAAAAAGACCCGCCGCCGCAAAAAGCACGATTAGTGCGATCAGGCCGTATTTCACTGCCGCATCTTTTGATGTGGTCTCTTTTTTTACCAGACATTCAGAATACAGATCACTCATATGTCACTCTCCTTACCGTTATTTCTCTCATTGTAACACAAAAAGGAACCAGCGTCTATGACGCCGGTTCCTGATTTTGCAATTAATTACATCATGCCCATTCCCTGGCCGCCGGCCGGCATTGCAGGTGTCTCTTCCTTGATATTTGCCACAACGGATTCTGTTGTCAGCAGGGTAGATGCAACGCTTGTCGCGTTCTGCAGAGCGCTTCTTGTAACCTTCGCAGGATCCAGGATGCCCTCTCCAACCATATTTACATACTGCTCTTTCAGAGCGTCGAAACCGATACCCGGCTCGGACTCTCTTACTTTATTGATGATCACAGAGCCTTCCAGTCCTGCGTTTGCAGCGATACGGAACAGCGGAGCTTCCAGCGCCTTCAGAATGATGTTGGCGCCTGTCTTCTCGTCGCCCTCCAGAGTGGCTGCCAGTTCTGCAACCTTCTTGGATGCGTGGATATAAGCAGATCCGCCGCCTGCGATGATACCTTCCTCAACTGCCGCTCTTGTAGCTGCCAGAGCATCCTCAAGACGGAGTTTCGCTTCTTTCATCTCAGTCTCGGTAGCTGCGCCCACACGGATAACCGCTACGCCGCCTGCCAGTTTCGCAAGTCTTTCCTGTAATTTCTCTCTGTCGAAATCAGATTTTGTCTCTTCGATCTGTCCGCGGATCTGAGCGACACGGTTTGCAATGTCGTCTTTGTTGCCGCATCCGTCTACGATCACTGTAGACTCCTTCGCAACTTTTACAGATTTTGCACGTCCAAGCTGCGCCATGGTGGCATCTTTAAGATCCAGTCCCAGTTCTTCGGAGATTACCTGGCCGCCTGTAAGGATCGCGATATCCTGAAGCATTTCTTTTCTTCTGTCGCCGTATCCCGGAGCCTTAACGGCTACTACCTGGAATGTACCTCTTAATTTGTTTACGATCAGGGTTGTAAGAGCTTCGCCTTCTACATCTTCTGCAATGATGAGAAGTTTCGCTCCAGCCTGAACGATCTGCTCCAGAAGCGGAAGCAGTTCCTGAATGTTGCTGATCTTCTTGTCAGTGATCAGGATGTAGGGATCTTCCAGATTTGCTTCCATTTTTTCCATGTCTGTGGACATGTAAGCGGAAATGTACCCGCGGTCAAACTGCATACCTTCTACCAGATCCAGTTCAGTATGCATGGTCTTGGATTCCTCAACTGTGATAACGCCGTCGTTGGAAACTTTCTCCATAGCGTCTGCAACCAGTTCTCCAACTTTCTCATCGCTTGCGGAGATTGCGGCAACGTTCGCGATCTGCTTCTTGCCACTGATCTTCTGGCTCATTTCCTGGATAGCCTTAACTGCCTCGTCGGTAGCCTTCTTCATACCTTTTCTCAGGATGATGGGGTTAGCGCCTGCAGCCAGGTTCCTCATTCCTTCGTGAACCATAGCCTGTGCAAGAACAGTAGCTGTTGTGGTACCGTCGCCTGCAACGTCGTTTGTCTTGGATGCAACTTCTTTGATCAGCTGCGCGCCCATATTTTCAAAGGGATCCTTCAGTTCGATTTCTTTTGCGATAGTTACACCGTCGTTGGTGATCAGCGGAGCGCCGAAAGATTTGTCAAGAACAACGTTTCTTCCTTTCGGTCCCAGAGTTACTCTTACTGTATCAGCAAGCTGGTTAACGCCGTTTTCCAACGCCGCTCTTGCTTCTGCGCCAAATTTAATTTCTTTTGCCATGATAATCATGCCTCCTGTATCAATTCTGATTTATAATATTAGATTAAAAAACGTCAGACAAATTATTTCACAATTGCCAGAACATCGCTCTGTTTTACGATGATGTATTCTGTGTCATCCATCTTGACTTCAGTGCCGGCGTATTTGGAATAAATAACCTTATCGCCTACTGCAACTTCCATCTTGACTTCCTTGCCGTCAACCATTCCGCCGGGGCCTACCGCGATAACTTCCGCCTGCTGCGGTTTCTCCTGTGCCTGGCCCGGAAGAACGATACCGGACTTTGTAGTCTCTTCTGCTTCCAGCTGTTTTAAAACGATTCTGTCACCTAATGGTACTAATGTCATGATCTATTTCCTCCTTTATTACTGCCTTGCTGTTTTGCTAGCACTCATTTGACCTGAGTGCTAATCACTGTCCTTATATTATTGAATTACCTGCAATTCTGCAACTCTTTCCATTCACATATATTTATATTTTATATATTATTATCTCATATATTCTTAATTTATCTCTTTTTTTCTCACTTTTTTATTTTTCAGAAATTTTCTTCACATCCCAGAACACCGATCATCCCGCTTCCCGATCCACTTCTTATTCGCCCCTCCTGCTTATTCGTCCCATACATCACCTGCTCGCCTCCCCATCAGCCGCCCGCTCTCATTCTGAGAGTCGTAATCTTTTATGAGTAATATATCAGAAAAATACAAAAATTATAAAGTGAATGTCATAACGGAGCCGACGCCTGGCAGATTTTGATTATTTTGCGAGCATAGCGATGTCGCTGTACCATCTGTCTGAGCACAGCGAGTTATGGTACAGCGGCATCTATAAGTGGCGGAGCAAAATCGTCAAAATCAACATGTCGGCTTCGTATGACTTCACTCTGTAATTATGCTTTCCTGTTATATTCCTATATAAAAACGCCCCTCTCAGAATGAGAAGGGCGTCCACTTACCTCTTACAACTTATACTTTTTTGTTCCTCTGTGCCTTGATCTCCTCCAGCTCGTCAAAGATCACTTCATTCAGCACCTTGATATATGTTCCTTTCATACCGGAAGAACGTGACTCGATCACTCCTGCGCTCTCGAATTTACGAAGGGCGTTTACGATCACAGATCTGGTAATTCCCACACGGTCTGCGATCTTGCTGGCGACAAGAATCCCCTCTTCGCCGTCCAGTTCGTCAAAAATATGGATGATTGCTTCAAGTTCAGAGAATGATAATGTATTAAATGCAGACTTCACAACCTGCTGTTTCCTGTCTTCTTCTGCGTTTTCCTCATGGACAGCGCGCATCATTTCCAGTCCGACGACTGTTGTGCCATATTCACTGACAATAATGTCTTCAATATCATATGGCTTATCGTTTCGATACATAAATAATGTCCCAAGGCGTTCCCCTGCGATATCAATGGGATTGATGATTCCCTGGCATCTGCTGTCAACGTGCTCAAATCCAAGTGTCTGGAGATTCACGTTCTCTTTCGTTGATAAGACTCCTAAAAAACGCTCATTCAACAATGCATCTACATGTCCGCCAACTTTATCCTCAATCAGTTCAGTTATTTCATCGACACCCGGGCACAGACTTACGCCTAAAACTTTCCCTTTTTTGCTCAGCACCAGAATATTGGAACTCAAGGTTTCCATCAATACCTGACAGATATCATTAAAAACCACTTTGCTGGAACTGCTGTTGTGCAAAAGCTTATTAATTTTTCTTGTTTTGTCTAACAACTGAACGCTCATCTTGGCCTCCTTTTCTCTCTTTCTCTTGTTTCCACGCAAACATCCTGCTGTTTTTATAGTACACGTTTTTTTTCAGAAATACAAGACATTTTTACAATTTTTAGATTATTATTGCCTATTCTGAAAATATTTCTCTTTTCTCAGTTTTGTTACCATAAATTCAGATACTGTTGCATGAAATGATGTTCGTTCAGTTTTCCTCCTGTTTTGGCTTCTGCTCCACATATCCGCAGGTTTTCTCGCTGCAGACCAGTTTGCTTCCTTTCTCAACCATATAGCTGCCGCAGACAGGACATCTCTTATTAGAGGGTTTCTGCCAGGACATGAAATCACATTCCGGATTATCTTCACACCCGTAGTATTTCCGCCCTTTCTGCGTTTTTTTCAGAACGACCTCTTTTCCGCACTTCGGGCAGGAGACCCCGATCTTTTCATAATAGGGTTTTGTATTCCTGCATTCCGGAAATCCCGGGCAGGCAAGGAATCTTCCATGCGGTCCGTATTTGATCACCATATTGCGGCCGCACACATCACAGATCACATCTGTCACTTCATCCTGGATATCTACTTTTTCGAGTTCCTTTTCCGCCGCGTCGACATCCTTCTTCAGATCCGGGTAGAAATTACGGATAACTGTCTTCCACTGTACCGTTCCCGCTTCCACACAGTCCAGAAGGCCTTCCATCATGGCGGTAAAATGTACGTCCACAATGCTTGGGAACGCCTGCTTCATAATGTTGTTTACCACCTCGCCCAGTTCCGTTACATAGAGATTCTTCTGTTCTTTTGAAACATAACGGCGGCTGATGATCGTGGTAATGGTAGGGGCATAGGTACTGGGACGGCCGATACCCTGTTCTTCCAGAGCCTTTACCAGAGAAGCTTCTGTGTAATGAGCCGGAGGCTGTGTAAAATGCTGTTCCGGTTTCAGGTTCTCCAGTTCAAGTTTCATGCCCTTTTCCAGACTCTGACTGAGCACATTCCCTTTTCGGGAATCTTCCTCTTCTACATATACAGACATGAAACCGTCGAATGCCACCTTTGACGCTGCTACCGTAAAGACAAATTCTCCTGCACCGATCTTTACTGATGTGGTCTCATACCGGGCCGCACTCATCCTGCTGGCAGTAAAACGTTTCCAGATCAGCTGATACAGGCGAAACTGATCTCTGGAGAGAGAATCTTTCAGCATGACCGGGGTTCTTGTGATATCTGTGGGGCGGATCGCCTCATGGGCATCCTGGATCCTCTGATCCTTCTTCGCAGTCTTGCCTCCTGCTGAAACATAAGAATCTCCATACTGAGAGCTTATATATGCCCTTGCAGCCTCGTCAGCCTCTTCAGAAATCCTGGTGGAGTCTGTACGGAGGTAGGTGATAACACCTACGGTTCCGTTTCCTTTGATGTCTATACCTTCATAAAGCTGCTGAGCTAGGCGCATTGTTTTCTGAGTGGAGAAGTTCAGTGTCTTGGCCGCCTCCTGCTGAAGGGTACTGGTAGTGAACGGCAGCGGCGCGTTTTTGATCCTCTCGCCTTTTTTTACCTCTGTGATCTCATAAGCCGCATGCTCCAGTTTCTTCAGGAGATCATCCATTTCCTTTTTGTTATGAATATTCAGTTTCTTATCTGTTCCGTAAAACTTGGCCTGGAGAGTCTTCTTCTCACCCCGGATCTTAAATTCTCCGTCCAGAGTCCAGTATTCTTCCGGAATAAAAGAGTTTATTTCCTCTTCACGGTCACAGATGATCCGCAGTGCCGCAGACTGCACACGGCCGGCGCTCAGGCCTCTTTTTACTTTTGCCCAAAGAAGCGGGCTGATGCTGTATCCCACCATACGGTCCAGCATTCTCCTGGCCTGCTGGGCGTCTACAAGGTTCATATCCAGTTCCCGCGGGTGCTTAATGGAATTCTTGACCGCAGTCTTGGTGATCTCGTTAAAGGTGATCCTTCGCATCTTGGCCGGATCTTCTTTCAGAGCCTGCATCAGGTGCCAGGAAATTGCCTCTCCTTCACGGTCAGGGTCAGTGGCAAGATAAATCTTATCCGCTTTCTTCGCCGCTTTGCGCAATCCGGCAAGAAGCTCTCCTTTCCCTCTGATGGTAATGTATTTGGGTTCAAAATCATTCTCCACATCGATTCCGAACTGACTCTTTGGGAAATCTCTTACATGCCCGTTGGAAGCCTCCACGTCATAATTACTCCCAAGAAATTTCTTAATGGTTTTTACCTTTGCAGGCGACTCTACGATCACCAGATATTTAGCCATGTTACCTCTCCTAGTTCATTCATTAAAGACTAATAAGATCGGGGCTTTCTACCTGTCGCCATCTCTTACATAATGATGCCTTCCGATCTCCCTGACCAGTCCCAGAATACTCAGTTCCACAAGGATACTCCCTGTTTTCTCCGGAGAGAAGCCAGCCTCCCTGCTCAGCTGATCTCTGGATTTTGGTCGTAAATCGAGACAACTATACACCAATTTTAAATCACTTGCAAGTCCCAACTCATTTTTTTGTTTTGATTTTATCTTCTTTTTACAATTGATCCCCAGTTCCTCCAGAAGGATTTCCGGAGAAAAAGCAATCCCGGCGCCGTCATAGATCAGCCGGTGACAGCCCATACTCAATTCCTCATTTACAGGGCCCGGAAGCGCAAAAACTGCCTTTCCCTGCTCCAGCGCCCACTGTGCCGTAATCAGTGATCCGCTTTTTTCTTTTGCCTCAACCACCAGGACCAGATCCGCCAGACCGCTGATAATTCTGTTCCTGGCAGGGAAACTGTATTTCCGCGGTCTGGCCCCGGGAGGATATTCGCTGCATATACCGCCGCCCTGCCGCAGGATCCTCTGATACAGTCCGCGGTTTCCTGCCGGATAACAGATATCCACGCCGTTCCCCAGAACTGCGAATGTAGACGTCCCTCCTTCCAGCGCGCCTTTGTGGCCCTCGGAATCTATCCCCCAGGCAAGTCCGCTGATGATCTGCACGCCAGCCTCGCTTAAAACCCTGGCATAGCGGAAAGCCTGGATCCGGCCGTAGGCGCTGCACATTCTGGCTCCTACAACGGCTGCTGCCGGTTTCTCCCCGGAAGGAAGTGCTCCTTTTACATACAGGCACCCCGGCATATCTTCATATTGCCTCAGTTTCTCCGGATATTCAGCGTCCAGTGCAGTAATACAACGGATATCTTCCTGTTTTCTTTCCATATAAAGTACACCTCCTGAAAATTTTTTATGACTCTTTCCCGGTCATGTCCAGTATTTTTTATCAAAAGCCCTGTAGGACACAGCTTCTCCAACATGATCTTTCCGTATCTCCGAGGTCCCGTCCATATCCGCGATCGTCCTGGCGACTTTAAGAATACGGTGATAAGCTCTGGGGCTGAAAGCCATATGCTCGAAGGCAGCCTGCAGAAATGCCTGCCCGCCGGAATCCAGCCTGCAGAACCGTTCTATCTGCTCTCCTTTCAGTTCTCCGTTGAACTGTATTTTTTCTGACCGGTATCTGTCCTTCTGGATTTCCTGCGCTTTTTCCACTCTTTTGCGCACATCCGCTGAAGATTCTCCCCATTCTCTACTGCTCATTTCCGAGAAATCTACCTGCTCCGCTTCAGCGCAGAGATCCAGACGATCCAGAAGCGGCTGACTGATTTTATTAAGATAACCCGTAATCTGTACTGATGTACACCGGCATTTGTCCATATCTGGATAATAGCCGCATGGACAGGGATTCATAGCCGCGCACAGCATAAAATCTGCCGGAAAGACAAAACTGCCGTTTACTCTGGAAATACGTATGACCCTGTCTTCCAGCGGCTGTCGGAGTATCTCCAGGCTTCTTCTGGAAAATTCAGGCATTTCATCCAGAAACAGAACTCCTCTATGCGCCAGCGTAATCTCTCCAGGCTTCGGATTCCGGCCGCCTCCGGCCAGCGCAGCTGCCGTACTGGTATGATGCGGACTCCGGAAGGGCCTGCTGCGGATGAGAGGGTCTTTCTCAGACAGAAGTCCGGCAATACTGTATATTTTCGTCAGTTCCAGGCTTTCTCCATAACTCAAAAGCGGCATGATACCCGGTATCCGCTTTGCAGTCATGGTCTTGCCTGCTCCCGGCGGACCGATCATCAGAAGATTATGAAAACCGCTCACAGCAATTTCCACCGCCCTTCTGAGGCTTTTCTGTCCCCGGATATCACGGAGATCCGGCATATTTTCTGCCGGCCGGGATTCCGGGAGAATCTCCTGGTGCCGATATGTATCAGGTTCCCTAAGATAACGGATCATTTCTTTCAGATTACTTACCCCGATCACTTTAATATCCGGTACAAGCAGGGCTTCCTGAAGATTTCCCGCCGGTACCATGCAGAACCGGCATTTCTCTTCTCGTGCTTTTATTACCATAGGAAGGATTCCCTGAACAGAATGTATCTCTCCATTCAGGCTGAGTTCCCCGGCGAGCATGGTTCCTCGCAGAAAATCAGGGTTGATGATGCCCGCCGCCGCAAGTACGGCAGCTGCCACAGGCATATCAAAACCAGCCCCTTCTTTTTTAATATCAGCAGGAGCAAAATTCACCGTGATCCTTTTGGGCGGAAGCAGTATCTCATTGTTCCTCAGTGCAGTCCTCACCCTGTCCTGGGCTTCCTTTACCTGGGCCGACGGAAATCCAACCATAGTAAAAGACGGCAGCCCGCTGCTGATATCAGCCTCCACCTGGACCGGATAAACCTCCATCCCCAGGATCACGGCAGATAGTACGCTTGCAAACATATATCTCCTTTCCGCAGAACCGCCCGATATACGGTTCTCTATGTTTTATTTTCTATTTAGCGTTAATGTATGGGAATAACTGCGGAGAATTCCGCTTCCGGATATGATATGACAATTTCATTCACATACAACTATTACTGACGCAACAGTCAATGCTCCTGCATTACAGTATAGATGATTTTCACAAAAATGGCAACTGTTTATCTCTGATTCTGTACACGCAAAAGCATTAAATCCAATTGTAAAATCTGAAAAATATGTTGAGTTATGTCGTTTTATCTATTATAATTTTTATTAGGTCAACACGTATGTCATATTGTCAGGGAGGGAAGATTATGAAGTGGAAAGATAAATGTTTTGATGCTCTTGATGCAGCAGGTATGTTTGAAAATTCCGGTCACCGCACGCGTTTTAAAGAACTGACCGACTGCTACTGCAATTATCCATTCTTCACCAGAGGACTGTGCAAATGTATGTACCTGTCCGCATGGGATGAAGAACATTTCTGTATTCTGCTGGGTACTCTGGCAGATATGACTGCCGGACGTGAACAGGATACTGATGAAATGCGCAGCAAAGGAGAATGTATTGCCGAAGAACAGGGCAGCGATGAGTATTATGCCTATGAACTGTCCGTTTCATTTCTCGACGGAAGGCATTTCCATCTGGATGACTCTGTTGAACTCAGTCCGGAAATGCGCCATATCATCAGCCGGGCGCTGAAAGCCGCCGAGATTATAGATCAGGTATAAAATAAGAAGGACAGACAAAGTCTTCTGCCGTCAAGACTCTGTCTGTCCTTTATTTTTCAGAAAATCCACCGGAATATCATCCGAGTTGTGCCATCCGCTCATCGATCTTCATGATATTGGCCATTTCATATTCGTTAAAAATG
Source organism: Candidatus Blautia excrementigallinarum (assembly GCA_019119235.1). Taxonomy (GTDB): domain Bacteria; phylum Bacillota; class Clostridia; order Lachnospirales; family Lachnospiraceae; genus Blautia_A; species Blautia_A excrementigallinarum. Next base: position 15,513 of record DWXL01000104.1, read on the forward strand.
GAACTCTGCTGAGCGTCAAAAGTATCCGGATCCACAGTACCCTGATACCAGGACTTGCTATTGAAGTAATCCGCTATCCTCTGGGTGACAAACTGCCGTCCGTGACGGGCGTAGATCTCATTCTTTGCAAGTTCCAGTTCATCATAAGAATAAGGAGCCAGGTCTTCATCCGTCAGATAACGGCTGTTGCTGTCAGGGAAGAAATACTCCCCTGTCTGGGACTGTTGCTCTGCCTGCGTCACCTCCGGAGTCGGCGTTGCCGTAGGATCCGGTACGAACTGTACCTGTTCACGACTCATGATGCAGTCCACACTGGGATAGACAGAGGAGACCGGCGCTTCTGTGACAATCCTGAGATACAGCTGACCATTGTCGAAGATCAGATTCCCCGCGGATGTGTTTCCCGCAGAATCATAGAAACTGAAGCGGGCCGCATTTCCCGCCACTTCTGCAGTGATATCCGCTGATACCGACTGCGTCTGATTCCGGTCGGTCTGATAATAAGTGAAAGATACCGAATTCAAACTGATATTATATACATTAACAGTTACCGTACCGTCAGTGCTGTACCAGTAATCCCAGAAATCATCCGGATTAAAAGCCGCCACCATTGTTGGAACCGGCGTAGGTGTCGCTGTAGGACGAGGCGTGGGAGATGGAGTTACTGAGACGGCGGCTGCCGTCGGAGCCACTGTAGGCACGTTCTCCAGAGCAGACAGCGCCTCCTGTTTCTTCTGCTCTTCTCTTTCACTGCTGCGGAATCCTGCAAGAAGCAAGGCCGCAGCGCTTACCATAATGAAAACCGCTACAAGTACGCTCAGTAAAATTTTCAGTATCTCTCTTCTTCTCATAAAGCGTCACCTCTGTTCTGTCCGTGTTTTCTGTTTTTTATCCTTTTATTCTTTTCCGTTCCAGCAGTATGTGCAGAGTTTACACGGTTCAATATCAATAGAAGCTGTCAGATCATCCAGACGGTGATATTTCAGAGAAGTGAAATTCAGCTCCTTCCTGATATCCTCCAGCATTCCCTTATAATTCTCTGAGTCAGGATTCGCATAATCCGCCAGAACTTTTTCGTCAACATTGTCTCCCTCACGTTTCGCGATCACTCTCCGCGTGATCAGATCCATCTCGGATTTGGACCGTGAGAAATTCAGATATTTGCATCCGTACAGGAGCGGCGG
>DWXL01000013.1 GCA_019119235.1 Candidatus Blautia excrementigallinarum
CATTACAAAAACCTGAACATGTCGCATGAATTTCCGGAAATACCGGATCAGGACATGTCCCTGGCGGAATTCGAGTTCAAGGAAATGCTGGGGCTGGTAAAAGAAGAGTACCGGATCGTGCTGATCCTGTATTATGTGGAAGGGCTGCGGATTTCTGAAATAGGGGAACTTCTTGATCTGAACGAAAATACTGTGAAGTCAAGGCTTGTAAGAGCAAGGGAACAGATCAAAAAGCAGTATGAGGCGGCTGCGGTCAGAGCGAACGGGGCGGCGCAGAGCGGAATGATATCACGGTAACAGGCACAGGAAAGGGATGATCAGATGAAAAAATATACAGATTTCAATATCGAAAAAGAGGACAGACAGACGGATCAGATGATAAAGAGAACCCTGGACGCGGATTTTCCTCTTCCGGAAACTGTGGAGAACGCGAAGCGGGAAGCTTTCGCAAAAATCCGGGAAAAAGCGAAAGATAAGAAAACAGGAGAGAAAATATATAATATTGATAACCGTTCCGGCGGCACCGATTCCGGCAGAAAAACTGCCATGAGACTTCGCCGGACCTTCCTCGGCTTTGCGGCCGCTGCGGCGGCGTTTTCCGGAGTATGTATCGTCAATCCGGCTTTTGCATCGAATATTCCGGTAGTGGGAGGCATATTTGAGACTCTGGGTAATTCCCTGGGATTTTCAGGAGATTTCGATAAATACGCGGAACCCGCAGGAGATACGGAAGCAGAAAACACACAGAAATCGGGTGATCCGGAGGCAGAAGATGTGGATAACTCCGGTCAGAAGACAGATACTGTGGAAACAGGCGGCAAAAATACAGGCGAACCGAAGAATGGTATCACGGCAACACAGAACGGAACTTCCGTGACTCTGTCGGAGGTATATTGTAACGATTCTGCTCTGTATCTGGCTTTTAAGATCGAGACTGAGGATAAATTCCCGGATACTATGATGGATCAGGAAGGGAAACCCGTTGTGCGTTTCGGTTTCGACTCTGCTTTCAGCACCAGTTTCCAGTCCGGAAAGGATGAGATGCTTCTGAACAGTTATCTGGACGGACAGATACTGGACGAGAATACATATGCAGGAGTCCTCCGTATCGAAAGCACAGATTTGACGGTGGATGAAAAAGGCTGGAACGACTTTTATAACGCCAGAAATTCTTTCTTTGAGGAAAACGGTATTGACGTCGATAGCTTCAGTACAGATCAGATCAGCAAGGTGTTTGGAATCGAAGAGTATACCGATGAGATCCTCCCGGAGATCGGCGGTCCGGATATCCACGATTATGTAAAAGAGATATCTCTCCCTGAGGATTTTACTCTTGATCTAACTGTGAGAGATATCATCGGAACACTTCCGGAAGACCAGAGTAAGTTGCCGGAGATACCGGAAGATATTAAAAAGGCATATGAGGACGCCATGGCCGAAAACGGTCTCAGCACAGAAGAGAGCGCTTATGATAATTTCACGGAAGAGCAGAAGGATACGGAGCACCGGCTCTTTACGGAGATGTGGAACGCTTACTATGAACGATATCCGGAAGCGGCGGGACCGGGCAATGAATATGAGAACTGGATCCTGGATGGAGAATGGAAGTTTACGGTTGATGTAAATAAAAACCTCTCCGATACAGTTACAAAAGATATCGATGTGACAGACGGCGACGGATACGGCGTAACTTCCATCACAAAAACCCCATTTGAGATCACAGTGGAAATGAATGACCCTGAAGCAAAATATGTCCCGGTAGTGCTGGACGCTGAAGGGGAATTGATGACCGGAGGCGGACTTGTAGGAAACATGGAAACTGTAGCTGTACAGGGAAAAGACACTTCCACCGTTTATGTATATATTTGTGATTATTATGAATACATGGACGAACTGAAAGGATACTACTGGTCGGAAGACTACGTAGAAAAGGCAAAAGAGAAAACCTTCCGGGAGCTTCTGGATGAAAGAGCCGTTGCGAAAGCGGAAGTGAATTTTGACGAGCCGTAAGGAAACGTTGGGGAGGATTTCAGAATTGGATCTTAGAATCGGATTTCAGAATTGAATTTCAGATTTGGGTTTTAGATTTGGATTTCAGATTTGAATTCCCGGGGGCTGCCTGTTAATTCAGGCAGTCCCCGTTTTGCCGTTAAATCGAGGATGTACCGCTTGAATTCGCATTTCTCTTATTTTAACCGTACAAATTTCCGGTATGTACCGCTCGAATTCATTTTTTTGTATGTAACCGTGCGAATTTCCAGAATGTACCGCTTAAATTTACATTTCACTTATTCTAACCGTACAAATTTCCGGTATGTACCGCTCGAATTCATTTTTCTTGTATGTAACCGTGCGAATTTCCAGAATATACCGCTTAAATTTACATTTCTCTTATTTTAACCGTGTGAATTTCCGGAATGTACCGCCTGAATTTGCATTTCACTTATTCTAACCGTACTAATTTCCAGGATGCACCGCTTAAATACAATTTTCTCGCATTTTAACCGTATAACTTCACAGAATGTACGGTTTGGCACCGGGAATTATCTGCAGCAGCAGTATCAAACTAACGAAATCCGGATTAATGGAATATATTTGTCCTACTTCAAATCCGGAACAAGCTTGTACTTCAAACCTGGAATCAACTTGCACTTCAAACCCGGAATCAGCTTGCACTTAAAATCCACAACCGGTTTGTATAATCTTGCGTCCACGTGTCTGACATGTTAGAATAGCTGGAAAGAATAAATTAAGACAAAGGTAATAGAAGATGAGAAAATTAGCTTTAAGCGATGAAATTCTGCTGCAGATTGACAAAGCTGCCCGGTATATCGGCGGCGAGGTCAATTCCGTAATGAAGGATAAGAAAAAGGTGGATATCCGGTTTTGCATGGCGTTCCCGGATGTCTATGAGATCGGCATGTCCAACCTGGGCATGATGATCCTGTATGATATGTTTAATAAAAGAGAGGACGTATGGTGCGAGCGCCTTTTCTCTCCCTGGACAGATCTTGATAAGATCATGCGCGAGCAGCACATTCCGCTTTTTGCCCTGGAATCCCAGGAACCGGTGAAGGATTTTGATTTCCTGGGCATTACCATGGGTTACGAAATGTGTTATACCAATGTGCTCCAGCTCCTTGATCTTTCCGGGATCCCTCTGAAGGCGGCCGACAGAACGGAAGAGGATCCCATTGTCATCGGAGGAGGCGCCTGCGCCTATAATCCGGAGCCAATGGCGCCTTTCTTCGACCTCATCTATATTGGGGAGGGAGAAACCTCCTACGACGCATTGTTTGACGCCTATAAGGCCAACAGGGCCGCAGGCGGCACAAGGGAGGATTTCCTCCTTGCGGCGGCGAAGGTCCCCGGAATTTATGTGCCGGCGTTTTATGATGTTTCCTATAATGAGGACGGAACCATTGCCTCTTTCGCGCCCGGACGCCCGGGAGTTCCTGAAAAAGTGGATAAACAGCTGGTACTTGATATGGAGAACGGATATGACAGGCTGGAATCTCCTGTGGTGCCTTTTATCAAGGCCACTCAGGACAGAGTGACTCTGGAGATCCAGAGAGGCTGCATCCGCGGCTGCCGTTTCTGCCAGGCGGGAATGGTCTACCGGCCCACCAGGGAAAGAGATGTGGAGACTCTGAAAGAGTCCGCCCGAACCATGCTCCAGCGGACTGGTCATGAGGAGATTTCCCTGAGTTCCTTAAGTTCCAGCGATTACAGTGAACTGAAAGAACTGGTTACATTCCTTATCAATGAGTTTGACGGCAAAGCCGTGAATATTTCCCTTCCTTCCCTCAGGATCGACGCTTTTGCCCTGGATGTTATGAGCAAGGTGCAGGATGTGAAAAAAGGCAGTCTCACCTTTGCGCCGGAAGCCGGCACACAGAGACTGAGGGACGTGATCAACAAGGGACTGACAGAAGAGGATATCCTCTACGGAGCCGGACAGGCTTTCGAGGGAGGCTGGAACAAAGTGAAACTTTATTTCATGCTGGGCCTTCCCACAGAGACAGAAGATGATATGAAAGGTATCGCTTATCTGGCGGAAAAGATCGCCGAGCGGTATTATGAGATTCCCAAGGATCAGAGAAACGGAAAGGTGCAGATCTCTGTCAGCACATCCTTCTTTGTTCCCAAACCTTTCACTCCTTTCCAGTGGGCTTCCATGTTCCGGGAGGAGGATTTCATTGAAAAAGCAAAGGTGGTAAAAGAGGAGATCCGCGCCCAGCTGAATCAGAAGAGCATCCGCTATCACTGGCATGAGCCGGATGTGACGGTGCTGGAGGGATTTCTGGCAAGAGGAGACAGAAGATGCGCGGATGTGATCCTTTCCGCTTACCGGAAAGGCGCGCTCTATGACGCCTGGTCCGAGACGCTCCGCTACGATCTCTGGAAGGAAGCCTTCCGGGAGACAGGCGTTTCGCTGGAGTTCTATACCATGAGAGAGAGAAGCACGGAGGAGATCCTTCCCTGGGATTTCATCGACGCGGGAGTGTCAAAAGACTTCCTGAAGCGGGAATGGAAGAACGCCCGTGAGGAAAAAGTGACGCCAAACTGCCGCCAGCAGTGTTCCGGATGCGGCGCAAGAAAATATAAAGGAGGTGTGTGCGTTGAAGGTCAGGATTAAATTTTCCAAAACCGGCCCCATGAAGTTCGTGGGCCATCTGGATACCATGCGCTTTTTTCAGAAAGCGATCCGCCGCTGCGGTCTTCCGGCCGCTTTTTCCGGCGGATACAGTCCCCATATGATCATGTCCTTTGCCGCGCCTCTTGGGGTGGGAACGGAAAGCCTGGGAGAATATTTCGACCTGGAGCTTACGGAAATTGTTCCCACCGCTGAAATTGAAAAGAGACTGAACGAGGTAATGGTGGAGGGGATTTCTGTCTGCTCCGCCAGAAAAGTGGAGGACGGAAAAGCCGGAACCGCCATGGCCCTGGTGGCCGCGGCCGATTACTTCGTAAGATTCCGCGGGGGAAAAGCTCCCACCGTCTCCTGGCAGGATAAAATCGGCGAATTTGCCGGTCAGAAGGAGATCGTCGTCACCAAAAAGACAAAACGGAGCGAAAAGACGGTTGATATCCGTCCATGGATCTACCAGATGGAAGCGTCCGGGGAAGGCGTGTTCCTGAAACTGGCAGCCGCCAGTTCCAACTACACGAAGCCGGAGCTGGTGATGGATACATTCCTTAAATGGATGGGAGAGGAGCCGGCTCCTTTTGCCTATATGATCGAAAGACGGGAGGTATACGCGGACAAAGGTACGGAAGGAACGCATTCTTTCATACCTCTGGAGGCGTTGGGAGAAAAAGTTGAGTAAGCTGATCATTAGTAAAATGCCGGTCCACGGATGTCCCTGTATCGTGTGCGCAGTAGTCTCGGATAATAAAGTGCAGGAACTCCGGCTGGAACCGTTTGAAAAGAAAAGTATTCTCGGCAATATCTATGTGGGAAAAACGGAAGAGATCGCCTCCAATATCCGCGCGGCTTTTATCCGGTTCGCCGACGGACAGAAAGGCTACATGCCCCTCAGCGAAGGAGACAGGGCCATCTATACATCCGGACGGAAGGGGAACGCGCCGCTCCGGCCCGGAGACGAACTTCTCGTTCAGGTAAAGCGAGACGCAATGAAAGGCAAACTGCCCGCCCTGACTTCCGACCTTAATCTCACCGGAAAATATTTTGCCCTCACAACGGGAAATAAAAAAATCGGGTTTTCCGCGAAACTCTCGAAAGAAGAGGCGGCGCTCGCAGCCAAATGGCTGGAGGACGAGCGGCAGATTCCGGAAAGAGAATACGGTCTCATCGTCAGAACCAACGCGGCGGACGCGACCAAAGAAGACTTTCTCCATGAACTGGAATATCTGAAGAAACTGTACCGGAAAACTGCCGTTGAAGGCAGGAACCGCACCTGTTTCAGCTGCCTTTACGAGGCGGAACCTTTTTATCTGGCGGCGGTGCGGGATATCTACAGCCGCGATCTGGAGGAAATCGTTACAGATGTTCCGGAGATCCATCAGAAATTATCCTATTATCTTCAGGACTTCAAGCCGGAAGAACTGGAGAAGCTGCGGCTTTATGACGACGCTCTGCTTCCCTTATATAAACTGTACCGTCTGGAAACTGCTCTGGAAGAGGTGGAACGGGAAAAGATCTGGCTGAACAGCGGAGGTTTCCTTGTGATCCAGCAGACGGAGGCCTTCGTTTCCATCGACGTGAACAGCGGCAAATATACGGGAAAGAAAAAAGCCGAGGAAACCTACCGGAAGATCAATCTAGAAGCGGCAGGAGAGATCGCACGCCAGATCCGCCTTCGGAATCTCTCCGGGATCATCCTGATCGATTTTATCAATATGGAGAATCCGGACCATACGGACGAGCTGTTCCATGTGCTTCAGAAATACCTCCGCAAAGACCCGGTGAAATGCAGGGCTGTGGATATCACGCCTCTCCATATCCTGGAGATGACAAGAAAGAAAGTGAGACGGCCGGTGGCGGAAGAACTAGCCGAGATAAAAAGGTAAAGTAAAAAATATAAACGGGAATAGAAAAGACCGGAATATAAATAACGAAAATATGAAAGAAACAGAACAGGAGATAAATATATGCTGAAATTTGCACACTTTAATTTTAATGTACTGGATCTTGAAAAAAGCCTTGCTTTTTACAAAGAGGCGCTGGGAATCGAACCGGTACGTGAAAAAGAAGCCGCAGACGGCTCTTTTAAGCTGGTCTATCTGGGAGACGGGGAAACGGATTTCCAGCTGGAACTGACCTGGCTGAAAGACCGGACAGAGCCATACAACCTTGGAGAATGTGAATTCCATCTTGCCTTTGTAACAGACAGATATGATGAATTGCGCAGACACCATGAGGAGATGGGATGTATCGCCTTTGAGAATCCGTCTATGGGAATCTACTTCATTACAGATCCGGACGGATACTGGATTGAGATCGTACCGGAAAGATAAGGAGAAAACCTGTAAAAAACCTGAAAAAATCAGGAAAACTGTCTTGACGAACCCATAAGGCCATGCTATTATAATACAGTATGCCGCACAAAGAGGTAGAAGTATTCCAGAACAAACCGAAAGCGAATAATATAAATGCCGTATAAAGTTTGTGTAACAGGATCACCGTATTTGGCGAGTAAAGATTATAGGAGGTGCCACAGATGTACGCAATTATTGCAACAGGTGGTAAACAGTACAAAGTTGCCGAGGGCGACGTAATCAGAGTAGAAAAGCTCGGTGTTGAGGCTGGCGAGACCGTTACATTTGACAATGTACTTGCAGTAAGCAACGACGGACTGAAAGTCGGAGCTGACGTAGCAGATGCCAGTGTTACCGCTTCTGTAGTTGAGAACGGCAAGGCTAAGAAAGTCATCGTTTACAAGTACAAGAGAAAAACTGGATATCACAAGAAAAACGGTCACAGACAGCAGTACACAAAGGTTAAAATCGAAAAGATCAACGCTTAATCTGGTGTTTGTATGATTACAGTTACAGTCAGTAAGAAGAACAATTCCTATACAGAGTTTGTTTCCAGGGGACACGCCGGTTACGCGGAGGAAGGGCAGGACATTATATGCGCCGCCGTTTCCGCGCTGATCATCAGCACGGTGAATTCTCTGGAGGCCCTTACGAAAGATCATTTCCGGCTGGAAGATAAGGACGGATATGTGCGTATCCTTTTTCCGGAGGAACTTTCCGACGGCGGGAAACTTCTGATGGATTCCCTTGTTCTCGGGCTGACCGAAATTGAAAAAAGTTATTCAAAACGATATCTGAAAGTAAAAGTCAGGGAGGTGTAACGATATGATGAAAATGAACCTTCAGTTATTCGCACATAAAAAAGGTGTTGGTTCCACAAAGAACGGCCGTGATTCCGAGTCCAAGAGACTGGGCGCCAAGAGAGCTGACGGACAGTTTGTAAAGGCTGGAAACATCCTGTACAGACAGCGCGGAACCAGAATCCACCCGGGCGTAAACGTAGGCTGCGGCAGAGATTATACTTTATTTGCTCTGACAGACGGTGTGGTAAGATTCACCAGAAAAGGACGCGATAAGAAACAGGTTTCTATCGTTCCGGTAGAGGCAGAATAATCAAGTTCAGGCAAGGCTTCAAATCGTTCAGGTTTGGAGCCTTTCTTTGAATATATCAGATGTGAGACGACTCCCGCCGGGCCGGCGGGTTTAGAATAGGAGTTTAGAATGTTTGCAGACAGAGCGAGAATCATCATCCGTTCCGGTAAAGGCGGCGACGGCCACGTAAGCTTCCGGAGAGAACTTTATGTTCCCAACGGCGGTCCCGACGGCGGCGACGGCGGAAGAGGCGGAGACGTTATCTTTGAAGTGGATAAAGGCCAGACGACTCTGGGAGATTACCGCCACAAAAGAAAATTCAAGGCCCAGGACGGACAGGAGGGCGGCAAAAGACGCTGTCACGGCGCGGACGGGGCGGATATTGTATTGAAAGTTCCGGAAGGAACTGTTATCATGGAAGCAGAATCCCGCAAGGTGATCGCGGATATGTCCGGAGACAATCAGAGACAGGTTGTGCTGAAGGGCGGAAGAGGCGGTAAGGGCAACCAGCATTACGCAACAGCCGCCATGCAGGTGCCAAAGTACGCTCAGCCGGGACAGCCGGCACAGGAGCTCGAGGTCCTTCTGGAGCTTAAAGTAATTGCCGACGTGGGACTTGTCGGTTTTCCTAATGTGGGGAAATCCACGTTCCTGTCAAGGGTGACAAACGCACAGCCGAAGATCGCCAATTATCATTTTACTACATTAAGTCCGAATCTCGGCGTCGTGGATACCGACAACGGCGGTTTTGTCATTGCCGATATTCCCGGCCTTATCGAAGGCGCCTCCCAGGGTGTGGGACTTGGACACGAGTTCCTCCGCCATATCGAACGTACCCGCGTTCTGGTGCATATCGTGGACGCGGCCTCCACGGAAGGCAGGGATCCGGTGGACGATATCTATAAGATCAATAAGGAACTGGAGGCGTATAATCCCGAGATCGCAGCAAGGCCTCAGATTATCGCAGCCAATAAGATCGACTGCATTTTCGGAGACGAAGACCCTGTGAAACGGCTGAAAGATGAATTCGAGCCGAAGGGAATCCGTGTATATCCTATTTCCGCGGTAAGCGGCAAAGGCATCAAGGAGCTTCTGTACGGTATCCGTGAGCTTCTCGACAGCTGTCCGGACGAAAAGATCACGTTTGAACAGGAATTCTTCCCGGAAGATGTTCTGATCACCGAGAATCTTCCCTATACTGTGGAGCGGGATAAGGACGATCCCCATGTTTTTGTTGTGGAAGGTCCGAAGATCGAGAAAATGCTTGGTTATACCAATCTGGATTCCGAGAAGGGATTTGCTTTCTTCCAGAAGTTCCTGAAGGACGGAGGCATCCTTGACGAAATGGAAAAAGCCGGAATTCAGGAGGGCGACACCGTCCGCATGTACGGTTTTGATTTTGAGTACTATAAATAGAAAGGTCTGAACACAGTCATGACAAGTAAACAGAGAGCATATCTGAAAAGCCTGGCCATGAAGACAGAGCCGATCCTGCAGCTTGGCAAAGGCGGAGTCACACCAGAGAACACAGCTTCCGTGGAAGAGGCTCTGGCAGCCAGGGAACTGATCAAGATCAGCATTCTTCAGAACTGCATGGAAGATCCCAGGCAGATGGCGGAGACTCTTGCAGAACGTACCCATTCTCAGGTAGTACAGGTGATCGGCAGGAAGATCGTCCTGTACAGAGAAGGAAAGAACGAAAAGAAGAAAATTGTACTTCCCTGAGACCAGGAGGGACAGATATGGGAGTAGACCGTAAGAAGATTGGGATAATGGGCGGAACTTTCGATCCGATTCATGTCGGACACCTGATCCTGGGCGAAAAAGCCTATGAGCAGCTGAATCTTGACAAAGTCTGGTTCATGCCCAGCGGCAACCCGCCTCATAAGCGGAACAGGGACGGATGCGCCAGCGATGAACAGAGAGTGGAGATGGTAAAAAGAGCCATCAGCGGTAATCCGCACTTCGAGCTCTCACTTATCGAAATGAATGAGGATGGATACACATACAGCTACCGCACCCTGGAGACCTTAAAAGAACAGAATCCCGACACGGATTATTATTTCATCATAGGCGCGGATTCCCTGTACAGCTTCGCTACCTGGAAGGAGCCGGCGCGGATTTGCGGCGCCTGCACTGTGGTGGCGGCCTCCAGGAATCATGTTCCCGCAGAGAGTCTTGATCAGCAGATGACATTCCTTTCCCAGCAGTACGGAGGATGTTTTATCCGTCTGGATACCATGAATATTGATGTTTCCAGCCGTCATCTCCGCCAGTGGCTTCAGGAGGGAAAGAGTCTGCGCTATTATGTTCCGGACAGTGTGATCGAATATATCCGGAAGAATAATATTTACCAGACAGAAAACAGACTCGTCTGACTGAGTCTGAATAAATACAAAAGGAGTCCAGAAGGTATTATGGCTGAATATGATTTTAATAAAATGCAGAAAAAACTGTCAAAATATCTTGACGAGGACCGTTATAACCATACACTTGGGGTCATGTATACATGCGCGGCACTTGCAATGGTGCATGGCTGTGACATGAAGGACGCCCAGGCGGCCGGCCTTCTCCATGACAGCGCCAAATGCATTCCCAATAAAAAGAAACTGAAAATGTGCGAGCATAATAAGATCCCGGTGACAGAATTTGAAAAGGGACATCCTTTTCTTCTTCATGCGAAGCTTGGCGCGTATCTGGCAGAAGAGAAGTATGGGATCAAGGATCCGGAAATCCTCTCTGCCATTACCTATCACACTACGGGCAAACCGGAAATGAGTGTTCTTGAAAAAATCGTTTATATTGCAGATTATATTGAACCGGGCCGTTTTAAGGCTCCGAATCTTGCGAAGATCAGAAAACTTGCGTTCCAGAATCTGGATGAATGCATGTACGAAATATTAAAAGACACTCTGATCTATCTTGAGGAAAATCCAAAAGATGTAGATTACGCTACAAAAGATGCTTTTGTATATTATAAAGATCTACATATGGAAAGGTTAAGGATCGCCGCGGATTCCCTTTCCGGAAAGGAGTAACAACCTATGAATAAAGAAATGGAAATGACAAAACTGGCTGTTAAGGCACTGGATGAAAAGAAAGCTATGGATATCAAAGTCATTGACATCCACGAAGTATCCGTTCTTGCCGATTATTTTATTATCGCAAGCGGCAGCAATCAGAATCAGGTACAGGCCATGGTAGACAACGTGGAAGAGCAGCTGGGCAAGGCAGGATATGAGCCGAAGCAGATCGAAGGAACAAAGAATTCCAGCTGGATCCTTATGGATTACGGCGATCTGATCATCCATATTTTTGATGAAGAAAACCGTCTGTTCTATGATCTGGAAAGAATCTGGAGAGACGGAAAGATCATGGAAACAAATGAATTCCTGTCACAGGACTGATTTTGTTTACCGTAATAATATTATGTAAATTAAATACTGTAAAAAAGACAGCAGTACTTCAAAATGGAAAACTGCTGTCTTTTTTGTCAGTTAAAAAAACGGAAAACACCGAATACTTTACCAAGAATTTTAAGGTCGCCGTGTACAAGGATAGGATCCATGGTATCATTTTCCGGCTGAAGACGATAGTATCCGTCTTCTTTATAAAATGTCTTAACAGTGGCAGAATCTTCCACAAGAGCGACAACCATATCGCCGTCCTCTGCAGTGGACTGCTGTTTGACAAGCACCTGATCCCCATCGAAAATACCGGCATTGATCATACTGTCGCCTTTAACCTTCAGCATGAAACTCTGTGCATTTGGCATCATTTCCGCCGGTACCGGGAAATATGTCTCTATATTCTCTACTGCCAGGATCGGCTGGCCTGCAGCGACAGTGCCAATCAGAGGCACATTAACAATCTCGCGGCGCACAAGATTAAACTGATCGTCGATGATCTCAATCGCTCTGGGTTTCGTCGCGTCTCTGCGGATATAGCCGTTCTTCTCAAGCGCCTCCAGATGGGAGTGAACGGAAGACGTTGATTTCAGATGAACTGCCTCGCATATTTCTCTGACTGCAGGCGGGAATCCCCGGTTAATGATCTCGCTCTTAATGTAGTCGAGAATTTCCTGCTGTTTTTTACTAATTCTGCCGTATGCCATGATAAAATACCTCCAGATTTTGGTCATACTAATAAGCTGATTTTGAAATGACTTTTATTGAGTATATCATATTTCTTGCATAAAAGCAAACAGATATTCGGAAAATATGTTCGTGAATTTGAAAATCCCTCTTTTTTCTTGTCATATGTGTCAGAAAATGGTACAATACCACTATATGTTGATATAAAGGAGGCATTTGTTTGCCTGTTAACAATAATAACAGGAATCCCAGAAGTCCCGGGATCCTGTCAAAAATCAGAAAAATTTTCAGCCTGAACATCGGTACGATACTTTTTGGCATTCTGCTTATTTACATGGTTTTCAGCGCTGTTCTTTACCTTACATCTACAAAAATAGAATCCTATCAGGTTATCGCAGGGCCTCTTTCCAGAAACGCCACATATACCGGACTTGCCGTGCGGGAAGAATCCGTCTATCAGGCCGGTTCAGGGGGATATGTTTCTTACTATGCACGCGAGGGCAGTAAGATCAACGCTAACGGTATCGTATACGGCATCAGCAGCACGCCGGTCCCGCAGAGCGAGACTTCTCTTACGCCGGAAGAACTGTCGGATATCCGCAGCGATATGTTGAGTTTTTCCAAAGGATTTAATTCAAGTAAATTTAATAGCACCTACAGTTTTAAATATGGGCTGGAAGGTGACATTCTTCAATATGCCGGAGTTTCTGAGGAAGATTCTTCTGTAATCACTCTGGGTAATCAGAGCCTTACCCGTGCGGACAGCGACGGTATTGTGCTTTATTCCACTGACGGATATGAAGATAAGACGGTATCTTCACTGACAGCCGCAGATTTTGACCAGAATTCTTATCATGAAACTGATCTGAAATCATCCGGAGAAGTGGAGGCCGGAGATAATATTTACACTCTGATCACAGACGAACGGTGGAGTCTTCTGATCCCGCTCAGCAGCAAACAGGCGTCGGATCTTGCCGACCGGACTTCCGTGAGAGTCAAATTCTTAAAAGACGGAATGACTCAAAGCGGTGATTTTTCCGTTGTGGAAATTGACGGACAGCAGTACGGGCAGATAGATTTCAACAAAGGTCTGATACGTTATGCATCAGATCGTTTTCTTGAAATCGAACTGGTCACCAATACAGTGACCGGACTGAAAATCCCTCTTTCCGCTATTGTCACAAAGGAATTCTATAAGATCCCGGAGGGATTTGCCACTACGAATGAAGACAGCCAGGATACCGGATTTATGGTTACCAGCGTTAATGACAACGGGGACGAGGTAAACACTTTCGTCACCGCCACCATTTACGCAAGTATCCAGGACGACAGCCAGAAGAATGAAGACGGAGAACCACTTGTATATTACTATGTAGATAAAGATGATTTTACCGAAGGCGACGTAATCGAGAATCAGAAAGACGGCAGCCGCTATGTGATCAATGACGTGGGAGTGCTGGAGGGTGTATACTGCATCAACCAGGGATTTGCCGTGTTCCGCAGAATTGAACTTCTTGATCAGAATGAAGAGTATGCGGTAGTTTCCAGAGGCACATCCTACGGGCTTTCTCTTTATGATCATATTGTGAGAAATGCTGATAAAGTGGATGAAGCGGAAATATTATATTAATATGGATATATCCGTTCAACTGCAGAATATATTGACAGGAGGAATCGTCCCATGGTGGCAGATAATTTAAGGCAGGTACAGAAGAACATTGAGAAAGCCTGCCTGACAGTGGGCAGAGACCCGGCGGAAGTAACCCTGATCGCTGTCAGTAAGACAAAACCTGTTCCGCTGCTTCAGGAAGCCTATGAAGCCGGAGCACGATGTTTCGGGGAGAATAAGGTTCAGGAGATCATGGACAAATATCCCCTGCTGCCTTCAGATATCCGGTGGCATATGATCGGGCATCTGCAGAGAAACAAAGTAAAATATATTGTGGATAAGGCGGCAATGATCCACTCTGTGGATTCTTTGCGGCTTGCGCAGACAATAGAGCAGGAAGCGGCGAAACGGGGAGTGCGGGTTCCCGTACTTTTTGAAGTAAACGTGGCTCAGGAGGAAACGAAATTCGGCCTGAAAACAGAAGAAGTACTCCCTCTCGTACAGGCTGTCGCAGAATTTCCCCATGTAGAAATCCGCGGGTTGATGACCATTGCTCCTTATGTAAACAATCCTGAGGATAACAGGGGCATTTTCCGCGAATTGAAGAAATTAAGTGTTGACATTGCCGCCAAAAACATTAATAATGTTACTATGAGTGTTCTCAGTATGGGTATGACTGGAGATTATGAAGTCGCCGTACAGGAGGGCGCTACCATGGTTCGTGTCGGAACCGGTATCTTTGGAGAAAGAGACTATTTACGATAACGATAACTTTAATGGAGATTGGAGAATAAAATGAGCGTTTTAGACAAGCTTTTAGATGCTGTGAAACTGAATGACAATTATGATGAAGATGAATTCCTCGATGATGATCTTCTTGACGAGACAGATGAGGATTTTCTGGATGAGGATGGCAAACCCGTAAAGAAATTCTTCCAGAAATTCGGCAGGAAGAAAGAGACGGAAGACGATCTTGACGAATTTGAGCTTGATGAAGAGCCTGAGAAACCGGCTTCCAGATATACGCCTAAGGCGGCCGCCATACCGAAGAGTACACCGAGACAGGAGAAGCAGGAACGGCCGGTGCGCGCATCCTCCAAGATCACTCCTATGAGGAACAGCAGACGCAGCAATCAGACGGTGAATATGGAAGTATGCGTGATCAAACCTTCATCCATGGAGGATACCCGTGAAATCGCCGATACCCTTGTCGATAATTCTACAGTTATCCTTAATCTTGAGGGAATCGATGTGGAGCTTGCCCAGAGGATCATTGATTTTACTTCAGGAGCATGTTATTCTCTCGGCGGAAGTCTGCAGAAGGTTTCAAGCTATATTTTTGTTCTGGGACCGTCCAATGTGGATATTACCGGAGATCTCCAGAATATTTTAGGAGGATCTGTTCCTTCAGTCAGAGCTGGGTATTAATAAACAATGGAAAAAAATGATTTTTTCATTAAGAGAATCCGGGAACTGGCGAATATCTCCTATCAGAGAGATATTGCCACTTTTTCGGATTTTCTTAATTTAAACGAACAGAATCTGATAAAAATGGAAAGATTCCCCGGAGTTTCAGCGGAATTTTACGGCGGATATGACCATGCAGAACGTGTTATCGCCGCCTTTCATCCGCCGACAGTGGACTATGAATGGACATATCCCATCAGCTGCCTGAGAATCGAAGCCAGGTCAGCCAAATTTTCCGAGAAACTCACACACAGAGATTATCTCGGCGCAATCCTGAATCTTGGCGTTGACCGCAGTGTTATCGGTGATATCCTCGTCAAAGAACATACGGCGTGGCTGTTCTGTCATGACTGCATTGCGGATTTTCTTGCGGAGAATCTTTTTCGCGTCAGGCATACGGCTGTCTCTGTTTTCCGTTCAGTGGCAGAAGACAGACTTCCTGAGCCGGACCTGGCGCCGGTAACCGGAACATGTTCCTCCGTCCGTCTGGATTCACTTATTGCACTTGCCTTTCAGGCTTCCAGGAACAGTATGGTTTCCTTCATAGAAAGCAGGCAGGTTTTTGTAAACGGAAAACTCATATCCTCCAATGGCTATGAACCGAAAGAAGGGGATATAATTTCTGTACGGGGAAAAGGCAGATTCATTCTGGACAGTATTAACGGACAAACGAAAAAGGGCCGGATCAGCGTCCGGCTGCTTCGTTATCAATAGCATATGCAGGAGGGAACTATGGCAGAAAACGTTTTGAATGTAAAGCGGGAGGGCGAATTCACCTATCCCATTCTTTTTGAAAATGATTTTGAGAAGCTGGCAGAATCCGTAAAAAAAGAAGGCCTGGACGGCCGTAATGTCTGTATTGTTGCAGACAGCAACACAGCGCCTCTTTATGCAGAAAAAGTTAAGAACGTACTTGCGACGGTATGTCCGAATGTTTTTCTGTTTACGTTTCCGGCCGGAGAGGCCAGCAAGAATCTTGATACCGTCCAGGAACTGTACGAAACCCTGATCGTCAATAAAATGGACAGGAAAGGCTTTCTGGCGGCTCTGGGGGGAGGCGTTACGGGCGACCTGACAGGTTTCTGCGCGGCCACATATCTCAGGGGGATCGACTTTATACAGATTCCTACGACACTGCTTGCCCAAGTGGACAGTAGCGTGGGAGGAAAAACGGGCGTTGATTTCCGCCAGTACAAGAATATGGTGGGCGCTTTTCATCAGCCCCGCCTTGTATACATGAATATGGAGACACTGAGAAGCCTGCCTGTGGAGGAATTTGCCTGCGGCATGGGAGAAGTGCTGAAGACAGGTCTTATATGCGACGGTGAATTTTTCCGTTCTGTATGCAGGAACCAGGAAGCTATCCGGAGCCATGACGCTGATCTTCTGGCTTCCGTGATCCACAGATGCTGCGAGATTAAAGCCGGTGTTGTAGAACGCGATCCGAGAGAGCAGGGAGAGCGCGCTCTTCTGAATCTGGGACATACGGTGGGACACGCAGTGGAGAAACTGATGGATTTTCAGCTGCTTCATGGACAGTGCGTCAGCATAGGACTGGCCGCGGCGGCGGAAATATCAAGGAAACGCGGTTTTCTGACAGATCAGGAATATGAAGAGATCCGCTCCGGATGCAGACTTTTCGGCCTGCCTGTCGATGTTTCCGGTCTCAGGGCGGAAGACATACTGGCGGCTACAAAGAACGATAAAAAAATGGAACAGGGACAGATCAAATTCATTCTTATGAAGGGAATCGGACACAGCTTTGTGGACAGGACAGTTACAGATACTGAACTGTCAGAAGGAATCCGGAGTATACTGAGATGAAAGATAATCAGCAGCCCGTGAAAGGAAGAACGGCCAGTATGTGGAGTCTTCTGTTTATCGCAGGAATCGTCCTTCTTACAGCGTCTGATCAGTTTACAAAATATCTTGCCTCTTTTTATCTCAAAGACACAGAAGGAATTACTCTTATTCCCGGAGTTTTGAAGCTTCAATATCTGGAAAACAGAGGAATGGCCTTCGGTATGCTTCAGGGAAAACAGGTTTTTCTTATCCTGATCTGTGTTATATTTTTGGGAGCCGCTGTTCTTTTGTTTTTCCGTGTTCCCAAAAACAGTTATTATGTTCCGCTGATCACTGTGACGGCAGTGCTTGCCGGGGGCGCCGCGGGGAATCTTATTGACCGTATTTTACGGGGATATGTAGTGGATTTCATATATTTTTCACTGATCGATTTTCCGGTTTTTAACGTCGCGGACATTTATGTGGTCTGCGGCGGGATTGCTCTGGTGCTGATCGTGATCTTTAAATATAAAGACGGAGATTTCAGTTTTCTTTTTTAAGGAATTATAATTAATTATGGATATAAAGGATTTCATCGTAGAAGCGGGAGAGCAGTCTCTGCGGATCGACAGATATCTGTCCGAACGCTGCGCAGATTTTTCCCGTTCCTATCTTCAGAAACTTCTCAAGGACCAGGCTGTTTCCGTAAATGGAAAGCCGGTAAAAGCAAATTATAAGACGCAGGAGGGTGACCACATCCTCCTTGAAATTCCGGATCTCAAAGAACCGGACATTCTTCCAGAGGATATTCCTCTGGATATTCTTTATGAAGATGAATATCTTATGGTCATAAACAAGCCGAAAGACATGGTGGTGCATCCTAGTGCAGGACACATGGAAGGAACCCTTGTTAACGGTATCATGGCTCACTGCAAGGGTCATCTTTCCGGGATCAACGGGGTTCTCCGTCCCGGAATCGTACACAGGATCGACAAGGACACCACTGGAGCTCTTCTGGTGTGTAAAGATGACGCAGTACACAGGGATATCGCGGAACAGCTGAAAGAACACAGCATCAAAAGGCGTTACCGGGCCATTGTCCAGGGAAACCTGAAAGAAGACGAGGGTACGGTGGACGCTCCCATCGGCCGCCATCCCATAGACCGCAAAAAAATGGCCGTGAATTATAAAAATGGCAAAGAAGCGGTAACACATTATAAAGTACTGGAGCGTTTCGGCCAGTATACTTATATTGAATGCCGTCTGGAAACAGGTCGCACCCATCAGATCCGCGTGCATATGGCAAGTATCGGACATCCCCTTCTGGGAGATACGGTCTACGGAACGGCCAAAAATCCATGGAAGCTTCAGGGACAGACTCTTCACGCCATGATCCTTGGTTTCCGCCATCCTGTTACCGGTGAATATATGGAATTTGAGGCTCCTTTGCCAGAATATTTTTGCAAACTGTTGGATAAATTAAGAAAATAGTTGTCTTTTCTTCGGAAAATATTGTATAATACTAAATAGATATAATGTTTTCGCAGAAGGGAGTGTACATCAATGAATAAAACAAGTTCAATTATTACCATCGGACGTGAATACGGCAGCGGAGGAAGACAGATCGGTCAGGAAGTCGCCAATTATTTCGGCATCAAATGCTACGATAAAGAGCTTCTGGAGCACGCGGCCAGCGACAGCGGTATCTGTAAAGAATTATTCGAGCATCATGATGAGAAGCCTACCAACAGTTTCCTCTATTCTCTTGTCATGGACACCTATTCTTTCGGATATTCTTCTGCGGGATATAACGAAATGCCAATGAACCATAAGATTTTCCTGGCGCAGTTTGAAGCGATCAAGAAGCTGGCGGGAGAGGGCCCCTGCGTTATGGTAGGACGCTGCGCGGATTACGCCCTTGCGGACTGGAAAGACTGCTTCAGCGTATTCATCCATGCGGATCTGGACGCCCGTATCCGAAGGATCGCCACGAAATATAAACTGTCTGACAAGAAAGCGAAGGATACCATCATTAAGACAGACAAGAGCAGATCCAGTTATTATAATTATTATACGAATAAGAAGTGGGGCGACGCCCAGAGTTATAATCTCTGCATCGACAGCAGCAAGCTGGGTATCGACAGCACCGCGCAGGTGATCATCCAGGCTGTTCAGATTTTCGACGCCTCCAAGAAATAGGGAGAATTAGACTTATGAAATTTCTGATCCAGCGTGTTCTGGAGGCATCTGTAAAAGTAGACGGAGAGACTGTAGGAAGCATCGGAAAAGGCCTGCTTGTTTTTGTGGGCGCCGGAAGAGAGGACGACCGGGCGGCTGCGGACAAATATCTGAAAAAACTTCTTGGACTGAGGATCTTTGAGGATGAAAACGGTAAAACGAATCTTTCTCTGAAAGATGTGAACGGAGAGCTTCTTTTTGTATCACAGTTTACGCTGTACGCCAACTGCAAAAAAGGCAACCGTCCCAGCTTCATCGAAGCAGGCGATCCGGATACAGCCAACGAACTGTACGAATATATTATCCGTGAAGCCTCTAAATCTGTTCCCGTTGTCCGGCACGGAATATTCGGAGCCGATATGAAAGTCCATCTTGTTAACGACGGACCGTTTACCATTATTCTTGACGAACATATCCTGTAAAATCCGCAGGTATTTGTACCATATCAGAGAGTAATGGATTATGCAGGTGTGATACATCTATACGACAAACCCGAGTTTTTCAAATAGATCTGGAGTTATTTTTATGGAAAACAGACAGACTTATCATGAACATACAGATATCGAAAACACTCTGCGTCTCCGTCAGGTACTGGAAACCCTACCTCCGTTCTGCAGGGACTATTTCCGTTCCATAGACGCCACCACAACAACGAAAACCAGAATATCCTACGCATACGACATCCGCATCTTCTTTCAGTTTCTTCTGGAGAGCAATCCTGCTTTTAAGGGTAAAACCATGAGGGATATCGACGTAGGCGTTCTGGACCAGATCAAGGCACTTGATATCGAGGAATATCAGGAATATCTTAAAGTCTACCAGAACGGCGAACGTATGGAAACCAACGGCGAACGTGGCCTGAAACGCAAGATTTCCGCTTTGCGAAGCTTTTATGCCTACTATTATAAAAGGGAAATGATCCACACCAATCCTACCGTCCTCGTGGACGTTCCCAAGATCCATCAGAAAAGTATCATTCGTCTGGACGCGGACGAAGTCGCCATGCTTCTGGATTATATCGAACACTGCGGCGATCATCTTACCGGACAGAAACGTGTGTTCTATGAAAAAACAAAAGAGAGAGACCTGGCTATCGTAACTTTGCTTCTGGGAACGGGGATCCGCGTGTCTGAATGTGTGGGCCTTGATATTGAAGACGTCGATTTTAAGAACAACGGGATCAAAGTAACACGTAAAGGCGGAAATGAAATGGTTGTCTATTTCGGTCCGGAAGTGGAAAAAGCGCTGAAACGGTATCTGGAGGTAAGAGAAGGGATCACTCCTCTCGCCGGCCATGAGCACGCGCTCTTCTACTCTTCCCAGCGCCGCCGGATCGGCGTGCAGGCTGTGGAAAACCTGGTGAAAAAATATGCCCGTCAGATCACCACCACGAAGAAAATAACGCCTCATAAGCTGCGCAGCACCTACGGCACTGCTTTGTATCAGGAAACAGGCGATATTTACCTTGTAGCGGACGTTCTGGGCCATAGGGACGTTAATACCACCAAGAAGCATTACGCCGCCCTGGAC
Source organism: Candidatus Blautia excrementigallinarum (assembly GCA_019119235.1). Lineage (GTDB taxonomy): Bacteria > Bacillota > Clostridia > Lachnospirales > Lachnospiraceae > Blautia_A > Blautia_A excrementigallinarum. The sequence continues at coordinate 20,815 of DWXL01000013.1, forward strand.
GACGCCAGAAGACGTCAGGCTGCCTCCGCGGTACGGCTCCGTGAGGAAGAATAAAACAAATTCAGGTACAGAAATACCCCGGAGGGATTTATATGAAATCCTTCCGGGGTTTCTCTCCTGCGGCCATAGGATCAGAATCTCTTGATCTTCCTTGTGGTGGTCTTTTCAAATTCCTGTTCGCGGACGATCAGGCTGTAGATCTTTTTCTGGGGAGCCGCGCCGCGGTTGTATTCATCGATAACTTCCTGAAGTTTGGCCCGCACGTCTTTGATATGTTTTTTCTTAACATAGTCCTGATCCGGATAGATCTCCGCTTCGATCACTCCGTTGTGCTCGCGCACCAGTACCTCTCCTACCAGGCGGTTCGTGCTGAGAGCGTTTTCCAGTTCCTCGGGAGAAACATTCTCTCCGTTTTTGGTAATGATCAGGTTCTTCTTGCGGCCGGTCAGAAATACAAATCCGTCCTCGTCCACATAACCCAGATCGCCTGTCTTCAGCCATCCGTTTTCCAGTGTTTCGGCCGTCTCCTCCGGCATCTTGTAATATCCCTGCATTACGCTGCTTCCCTTCACCCAAAGCTCGCCGTCCACTGTTTTTGCCTCGCAGTTGGGAAGAAGCTGTCCCACGGAACCTTTGCGGATATTCCATTTCTGGTTGGTGCTGATCACAGGAGAACACTCGGTCATGCCGTATCCTTCCTGGATGGTGATGTCGTATTTCTTAAACAGATCGATGTAGGACGGATCCAGATAGGCGCCGCCGCTGCATATAGTGTGGAACTGTTTACCGAACACCTGGCTTTTTACGATTTTGGCCGGAAGCAGTGCCGCCTCCTCCAGTTTTTTCGCCATGGTTTCGATCATCAGAGGAACCATAAGGATCATTTCCGGTTTAAACAGTTTGATATTCTTTGCCACACGCATCAGAGAATCATTGATGCAGATGATGGATCCCAGAGAAACGCCTTTCAGGATATCCATGCTGAGACAGTATGCGTGATGGATGGGGAGCACAGTCATGAGCACGGTGCGCTCGGGAATCTTCATATCCAGACAGGTTGCGTTCTCCGCAACATTTCTGTGGGTAAGCATAACACCTTTGCTTTTTCCTGTTGTTCCGGAGGTAAACATGATGGTACAGAGATCCTCCGGCTGGGGCGCATGATCAAAACTTCCCTTATGTTCTTTAAGAAGCGGCCAGAACGCCTGGGCGTCCCCGTCGTGTTCACTTTTCTGCATGGAGATCAGTGTTTTCAGCTGCGGACAGCGCTCCTTTGCCATAGCCGCCACGTCTTTGCGCACTTCGTCGTATACAAGGACAGTGGAATCAGACCGGTCGATCAGATCGCACACATCCTCCGCGGGAAGATTCACGTCAAGGGGAACAATCACACTGCCGCTGTTTACGGTTCCAAAGTAGGTAACCAGCCACGGATAGGAGGTCATTCCGATAACCGCGATATGCTTTCCCTGCTCTCCCATATCCCGGAGAAGGCAGGAGAAACTCTCGCTGTCTTCTTTCAGCTGTGTGTAGGATTTTGATTCAATTTCATTTTTACTTATTTTGTAACGGACAGCGTCCTCCGGGCCGTATTTTTTCTCTGTATGGACCAGAATATCGCGCACTGTACTGTAAAGCATATTTTCAATCCTTTCTCCTGTACGGAAATCAGTTAATTTTCAGCGGTGAGCTTCTCAAGATAATCTACAGCTTCCTGAACGGTACGGATATTTGCCGCTTCCTCCTGCTCCACTTCCACGTCGAATTCGTCCTCGATCTCTCCCAGCATGCTCATGAAATCGAATGATGTAAAACCGAGATCCTCCATAAAACGGGATTCCGGATGTACGTTCTCCGGAGCCACTTCCACATAGTTGCAGATGATTTCTACTAATTTCTCAAACATAACTGTTCTCCTTCTTTATATTATAAATTGTTTTACACACAGGCATTCTTAAGTTTATACCAGTTTGATAATATCCCCGATGGGCAGATCCGGGTTCTCCGTGCCCTTGAACATGATCTTGCACAGATAATAGTAAAGATACTCCAGTTCCTCTCTGGAAACGGCCTTGATCTGATGCTCGAAGTTGAAGTCAAGCCCGTTGTCCTCGGGACGGTGCATTACAGTAAGATACATTGCCTGAGGACAGGTTCCGTTGGGATACCATTTGGTTTTGTAACGGGTATCCCCGATATCGTTCAGTCCTTTCTCCTTAAGCGTCAGGGGCTGATAGGTCAGGGACATCGCCTCATAGGTAAGACCTGCGTGGGGCTGGGGATATATCTTTGATCTGTACGCGAAATAGGCAGTGGGATCATAATTCGCATGGCGGAAAATCTCATTCTGCTTGTCCCTGATCGCGTATACGCCGTCGATAAACTTCATATCCTCCGGGAAAACCGTTCGGATCGGGAAGGAATGGATTCTTGTACCGCCGCATTTTTTCTCCTTCAAAGTAGCGCGTCTCGCGATGGCGTTGTTGATGGAAACATCCTCGAATCCGTTCATCTTCTGGAAATATGTACGCAGTCCCATGAGAAGAAGGCACGCCAGGGAAACATGATATTTCTCACAGAAGTCCATCAGACGTTTTGTGGGCTCTTCTTCCAGGTGGAAAATATCCAGAGCGGATTTTGTATCGTCGGAGGCATTGAAAGCAGAACGGAGCTCGGGATTTTTGAACATCTCTCTTGCCGCTTCCAGTTTGTCTCTTCCATGGATGCCGCTGTAAATTGGCTCGCTTTTTTCAATTTCTTTCTGGAAATATTCGATATCTCTCTTCTGCGCTTTGCTTCCCGCCTCGTAAGCAAGATCTTTTTCCAGCTGTTCGATGTAGGAAGTCATTTCTGTGGGATAAGGAACTCCTTCATATTTCTCGTTACAGTAGAGCTCGATAATATCCTTCAGGAAGCAGATCAGAGACTGGGCGTCCACAATCATATGATGTCCCAGGAAATATACTCCGTTGAAACCGTCGGGCATTTTGATCATAACCACACGGGTAAGTGGAGAATCCGCCATTTTAAATGGTACGGTGGTCCATTGCTGCATGGTTGCCTCCGCTTCCTCCATGGTCTTATCGGAGAAATCCACGAATTCTATCTCTTTTTCTTCCGGATCCACAACGTACTGATACCAGGTTCCTTCTTTGTCCTGCGCAAAACGGATCCGCATTCCCTCGCTTCTTGCATAGGCTTTATTGATAGATTTTGCCAGAAGGTCCCAGTCGATATCAATCTCGATGGTCAGGCTTGTACCGATATTCAGTACCGCCGCGCTGGGACAGAACGGCAGGTAATACAGGTGAAACTTCTGCGCTACGGTCAGCGGATAAACTTTGTATCCTTTTCTCTTTCTCATCATTTCATTATCCCTCCGATAAATGTATCAAGTGCGTTTTCATAGTCCTGTGTGGCTTTGTAATAACTTTCCCCGTGGCCGGCCCCTTTAACGATCAGTTTGTGTTTCGGGGAGGCGCAGTTTTTATATATCTCTTCGCACATCCAGCAGGGAACGAAGACGTCGTCCGCCCCATGAATAAACAGGATCGGAACTTCCGCCTTTCTCACCTCTCTCGCCGCGTTGCAGTCGTCAAGGCCGTATCCGGCGTTTTTTCTGTTCAGCTTATCCGCAATCTGGATCATGGGAAACGCCGGCAGGTGATACATACTGTGGAGCACATGGGTGAAAACGTCCTTCGCCGAAGTGAAAGCACAGTCGGAAACGATTCCTTTCACCTGAGGCGGCAGATCCAGACCGCTCATCATACAGACGGTCGCTCCGCCCATGGAATTGCCGGTAAGAAGAATCTGCGCGTCGACGCCGATCTTATTTACCATCCACTTTACCCATTCCAGGCCGTCATAGCGGTCCATGGTGCCGAAACCAATATAGGTTCCCTCGCTCTCTCCGTGGGCTCTCTCATCGATGAGAAGCATACGGAATCCGTGCTTCAGATAATACCAGGAAAGACTGCCGTAATCATTCAGGCCTTTGCTGGTGTAACCGTGAAAACAGATCACGGCCTTCGATCCTTCTTCTCCTTTAAAGTAAGTACCATGCAGCTTCAGGCCGTCCCGTGATGTGATCCACACGTCCTCGTGAGGCTGCTCCATCATCCATTCCCGTCTTTCCTGCATAAAGGGAATGTACTTCGGCCAGTCCACGCCGGACATTTTCATGGTCCTCTCTGTTTTCGCGTTATAGCGCATCATGGTTCTTCTGTAAAAATACGCCGTTCCCCCGGCTTCTGCCAGCGCCGCCGCACCGAGAAGCGCAGCCGCTCCTTTTGCTATAATTCCCATATACGTTCGCCTGCCTTCTGATAGATTTAAATAATATGGTTCCGCTTATTTCTATTTCATTCTGCTGTCGATCAGGTCTTTCAATCTTAACGCCTTATCGATGTTGCCCTCGACTTTCAGTTTGCCGATCGTAAAAGCAAGAACCGGATCTGTTTTGCCTTCCGCCAGTTTAAACAGAGTTTCCGCCGTGCAGGTAAACATGGCGTCCCTGTCAAAGTATTCATAGGGCTCCACATAGAGCTGTCCTTCCTTTACTTCTGCGTAAAATATACCTTCGGCCTCACCGGTGATGTTGAACTGATAAGCCAGATGCTCGTGAATATCGCTCACATCCGCGTCCATCAGCATTCCTTTTACTTTTGCAAACATTTCCGCGTAGGTCATAATTTCCTCCCTTTCATCCACTGATTCGACATTTTTCGACCAGCGGTCATATCTTTTCTTTTGATAGAGTATCATCTTTTCGACCAGTGGTCAATCAGCGTTACTATCAAAATATCAGTGTTTTTAAAATTATTTTTTGGTGAATTTTATTGCTGGTTCATATTTTTTCCATGTGTTATACTTAATATTAATTCCTAAAAGAGATAAAATATCCGACATGTAAAAGACAGAAAGGTGATGGATCCATGCCTAACCAGCAGAAATACGAGCGTATTCTTGACGCGTTGCAGGAACTTCTGGAAAACCATAAGCTTCAAAGCATTTCCGTAAGCGAGATTGCGGAAACAGCCGGGATCGGAAAGGGAAGCATCTACTACTACTTTCCTTCCAAGGACGCGATCCTGGAGGCCCTGGTGGAGCGAAGCTACGAAAAGCCTCTTCAGACAGCCAAAGCGCTGGCAGGACGCACAGAAATCTCCCCGTTTATCCGGATGGCGATGATCTTTGAGGCCTGCCGGAACTCTTCCTCAGAATTTATTAAATCCGAAAACAATAAGAATTCCGGCACGCAGGAGAAATCTTTCCTGCACCAGAAATATATCAATCATATCATCACAGAACTGAAGCCGGTTCTGGCGGAGATCATCCGCCAGGGAATCAAGGCCGGGCAGATCTGCTTCAGTGATCCGGACGCCCTTGCAGAGATCGTCCTGATCGTGCTTACGGTAAAAATGGACAATACTCTTGTTCCTTCCAGCAAAGAAGATATAGAGAATACCATCAGCGCTCTTGTTTCTCTTCTGGAAAAAGGGACAGATAATCCTCCGGGTTCACTGAATTTCCTGATCAGCTGAAGATTATATGTTTATAGGGCATGGCCATACAAAAAGGTCATGCCCTTTTTCGATGTGATAAAAAGAGAGTCTGCATATAATATGCAGACTCCCAAAAACCTTCCCCGATATTGTCTTATGTAACCTAACGGCTGAACATAAATTATAATGCTGTAATAATGCTGTCCTGGAACGCGGCAGGAACATCTTCCTTATCCAGAGACATACTGATGATAAAGTTGACGCCAAATTTCTCTCCCACTGCCTTGAGCTGGTCAAGAGTACCGGTAACATCCTGGCCCTCCAGCTTCGCTGTGGTAAGGAAACTGTCCAGATATATTTGTTCAAGATCGTGATCCTGGGAAATAATACCGCAGACAAAACCGACAAATTCATCGGCGTTCTTAATAGGATATACGGATACATCGATAAGACGAACTTTATTGTTCAGTTCATACATATGCTTCGTGCTTTTGTCCAGGTAAACAATGCTGCCATTCACTTCTTTAATTGCGCCGTTTACTTTGTCTAACAGTACTTTTGTTTTGCCCTTGCCTTTCCTTCCTACAATCAGTTCAACCATCCTGTTTTCCTCCTTAGACACAATTTAATATTAATTAATATAACTTTTGAACAAAAACCTTAATTAATATGTTTCAATTATAGTGCATTTTATCAAATAATTCAATGTTTTTTTCTGAAAAAAAACGGATTTTTTTCAGATATTATTTTCTGTATTCACATTCTGCAAAATAGAACTCATCTGCTTATACAGTAATTCTTTTGAAGATGCGCCCATAACGATAGAAATATAGGGCTCTCCATATGCGTCCTGACAGAGAAGGGCAAGACAGTTGCCGGCGTCGCTGGTGGTACCTGTCTTTCCTCCCAGAATAGTGATACCCTTCGGCGCGGTAGATTCTCCTGTAAGATACTGGTCTGTAGCCATAAGTGAAACACTCATATCTGCACCTTCACTGTTCTTATAGGTGAGCGTATAGGAACTCATCTGGGTAATTTCTGTAAATTCAGGATACTTCAGCGCCTCTTTCAGCATCAGATAGATATCATATGGCGTCGTATAATGATTTTCGTCCTGGAGGCCGTGGGGATTTGTAAAATGTGTCCCGGTACATCCAAGCTTTGCCGCGTAGCTGTTCATCATACTGACAAATTCTTCTGTAGAGCCTCCGATATGCGTGGCAATGGCAGAAGCTGCATCGTTGCCGGAATACACAAGAAGTCCGTGGACAAGCTGGTCCATGGTCACCTGATCACCGGGAACAAATCCGATCACCTGGGAACCTTCTTCAAGTGTTACGTTTTCCTGGGTGATCGTAACCACATCATCCATATTGCCATATTGGAAAGCCAGAAGTGCGGTCATGATCTTGGTGATACTTGCCGGATAGACTCTCTCATAGGCGCCCTTGGAATACATAACTGTCTGATCGTTCAGATCAAGAAGCAGACCTTCCTGATCTTCTTCAAGTGATACGGAGTCCAGCGGCTGGTCTCCGGAAACGACACAGAGACCGTCAGCAAACAGCCCTGCTCTTTCGTCTGCCACAGCAGACTGGTAAGAAGCAAATTCCTGCTTGATACTGTAGGAACATACCGGACCAGCAAGAAAATCTCTGCCGATGTAAAAGAGCGCTGTCCCGGCTCCTCCTGCCAGGAACAGTACAAGAAGCGCTGAAAGGATCATCTTACGGCGGCGGCGTTTCCGTTTTATCTGACGGATACGGGCAGCCCTGCGCCTTCTTTCCAGTTCCTGGGGAGGCAAAGACTCTAACCTGCTGCTGTATCCGGAAGAATTGGAAACTTTTCTCCTGTTATGCTGTTCATTTCTCATAGATATTCCTCTTTCTGGTTTATGGATTTCTTCTGAAGCTCTTTGTTATAGGCGCTGCTCTGCAGACCGACATTCAGCACAATTCCCATTCCGATATAAAGACTGATCAGTGATGTCAGACCGTAACTTACAAACGGCAGCGGAGTTCCTGTGTTCGGGCCCATTCCGGTTGCTACGCAGATATTCAGAAAGCTCTGAAAGGCCACGATACTGCCCGTACCGCAGCATATGATCTTTCCTGCCAGGTCCTTCGCACGCAGGCTCATCCGGATACATTCCACGGATATCAGCGTAAGCAGAACTATGATCACTGTGCACCCGATAAAACCGTACTCTTCTCCCGCTACTGCAAAAATAAAGTCTGTCTGATTTTCCGCAACAAAGTTTCCCTCATTTACAGAAGTAACGTCTTCATCTCCTGAAAGCTTTTTTCCTATAAGCTCGCCGGAGGCGATAGCCATCTTGGAATTGTTCTGCTGCTCTATATTATCCGAATACTCTTCATTTTCCGGATAGAGAAATGCCATGATACGGTTTCTCTGATAGTCCTGGATCAGCTTTTGATCGGGCTGGACCACAATGATAAGAAAGATTATCATCAGAGGAATCGTGATCAGAAGCGCTCCGCCAATAACTTTATAACTGAGTCCCGCGATATAGATCAGAACACAGAATACAGCCAGGATCATGATTGTATTTTTCATATCAGGCTGTTCATAGATCAGAAACAGGGGAACTGCCAGAAGCCCGGCAGCCTTGGCTATTGTCCGCAAAGTGTTCAGGTTCTCTTCATGATCCATAAAAAAACGGGCGAAAAACAAAATGATTATTATCTTGGATAACTCAGTAGGCTGAAAGCGGATAAAACCGAAATCGATCCATCTGGCTGCTCCGCCGGCAGTATCTCCGAAAAAACGGACAAGAAGTAAAAGAACAATATTTGCTCCGTACATGATCCACTGAAAATTCAATATCCAGGAGTAATCCATAAGGGACAGTATCACCATAATGATCACTCCGACGATCACGCCTGCCAGCTGCCTGTATTTCAGGTCGTCCCTGGCCGCCGAAACAAGCACCACTCCAATGGAACTTACGGCCAGAAGAAAAAGCATCAGTCTGAAATTATAAAATCGTAATTTATACTGTTTTATCATAGTGTATCTTATTCCTTCTCTGAACGGACGGGAATGTCCGCATGAAGCACCAGGGAATCCTTGGACGTTATCCTGATGCGCACCTTAGTCTCGTCAACAGACAGATATTTTTTTACCGTATGAACCAGGTCGTTTTTCAGCATTGTCATCATCTGTGGAGAGCAGCCGATCCGTTCGGAATTCAGCAGAAGTTTCATTCTGTCTCTGGCGTATCCGGCGGATCGGTTGTTTGCATTTAAAGAATTCATCAATGTGCATCCTCCCCTGTCGGCTCTCTGACCTGTATATACTACTTTCTGAAAATATCGCCAAGCCGGTGGAACATACCTTTTTTCTGGCGTATTTCCATAAAAGGTATGTCCTCGCCGAGAATACGTCTGCAGATATTGCGATACTCGTCTTCCGCCAGTGATTTCCTGCCGGAAAGAGGTTCCCCCTGATTGGCGGCTATCACAATCTGCTCGTCGTCCGGAATCGTGCCGATCAGATCCACAGAAAGGATTTCTGTAACATCATCTACAGACATCATATCCCCTCTGGCGATCATATCAGGTCTGAGCCGATTTATGATCAGCTGGATATTTCTCAGGCCTTCCGCCTCGAGAAGACCGATGATACGATCAGCGTCTCTTATAGCAGAAACCTCGGGGGTTGTTACAACAAGCGCTCGTTCAGCGCCCGCAACGGCATTGCGGAATCCCTGCTCAATTCCTGCCGGACAATCCAGCAGGACGTAATCAAACTCTTCTTTCAGTTCCTCTGTAAGTTTGATCATCTGTTCCGGAGATACAGCAGATTTATCCTTTGTCTGGGCCGAAGGAAGCAGAAACAGCTGCGGATGGCGTCTGTCTTTGATCAGAGCCTGGTTCAGGCGGCAGCTGCCGCTGATCACATCCACAAGGTTGTATACGATTCTGTTCTCCAGACCCAGAACCACATCCAGATTGCGCAGTCCGATATCCGTATCCACAACAACTGTCTTTCTGTCAAGCATGGCAAGACCTGTACCGATATTGGCCGCGGTAGTCGTCTTGCCCACGCCGCCTTTGCCGGATGTTATTACAATAACTTCACCCATATTTTTATATCCTCCTGATAATGATATGTTCCATGCTTCTGGTATTCTCTTCAGTATCTGCTCCTGTTGTCTTACCGGATATCAGCAGGACTGCATATCAGTCGTTGGATGTGTTGCTGACATCTGTGGATGCGTATCCTGTCAGAATTTCATCTTCATCCGCAAGATTGAAAATATATTCAATGATATCATTTGCGGTTGTACATGCGTTTCCGGAAGAAAACGAATTGGGAATCCTTACCGCAACTGCATACTGTGGATCATCAGCCGGCGCATAGCCGATAAAAAGGCCGTGGTTCGGCTGCGTATAATCGATCTCTGCTGTTCCCGTCTTACCGGCAAGAGACACTCCCAGACTGCTGAATTCCGCATGCGTCTGTACCACACGCTGCATACCGTCATGGATATCTGCCCATACATTCTCAGGCACATCAGACATCTCACTGTCGACAGAAGGTTCATATGTTTCAAGAGTCTGACCCTGGGAATCAGTAACTTTATCCAGAAGCGACAGATTATAAACGGTTCCTGAAGTCGCCAGCGCAGTAACATAGCGTGCAAGCTGACTGGTGCTGTACAGATGATTTCCCTGTCCGAGATACGAGGGAACTGCATTGACGTCAGAAATATGGGGCGTTCCTTCCGACAGCTCTATTCCCGTAGCCCTGTCAAGCCCGAAAGCCGAGGCATATCTCTGCAATGTCGTCAGACTCTGATTCTCTGAAAATTCATGTTCATCATTAAGACCGGCCTCATATCCGATCATATTGAAAAATACGTTACAGGACTGTTCGATGGCTCCTCTGATTTCCAGAGAACCGTGTCCTGCTCTGTTCCAGCAGTTGATGGGCGGTGTCACCAGATCAAAAGAACCGCCGCACTCTATATAAGTTCCGTCGTCAATAACGCCCTCCATCATTCCGGCAACCGCAGATACAAGCTTAAAGGTAGAACCGGGAGCGGTTGTCTGCTGTGTGGCTTTATTGAAAAAGGGACTGGACTGGTCAAGCGCAAGTTTTGAGTAGTAATCCGTATCCATTTCGTTGCTGAGACGGTTATTGTCATATCCGGGATAGGATACGCATGCAAGAACTTTTCCTGTTTTTACGTCTGTAACGACTGCTGAAGCAGAACAGGGGGTAAGCGCAAGCTGCGCCGGCTCTATTTCCAGAGTAGATATCTTGTTGATCATAAAATCATATGCGCTCATATCTCCGGACGCGAGTCTTTCATAAGACTCGTCTTCCTTTGACAGGATCCCCTGCTCGTACAGAACAAGACAAAGCTCCCGCCCTGTGATCTGATCATTCATCAGCATATATTTATAGAGCAGTTTTGAAAATCCAGTGTCCGTCCTGAGATAATCAATGATATAAGCTGTCAGCGCCTGATAAATCTCAGCGGAATCCAGATACTCCCCTTCCGGTGAGATCACAGAAATATCGATCCAGTTCTGGCTCGCCGCATAATTAAGATATTCTTTCAGGCTGATGCTCTCATCTACAGTCCATGCCTGATAGACAGGATCAGAAGTATCCACTGCATCACTGTATATGACTCCGAGGCTGTCTCTCAGGACAGTATTGCATATGTAAGACAGATATTCCTGCATCTCTTCACTCTCATTTTTGTACGCAGGAGGAGTGTCTTCTGTCAGTCTGTTAGTTATTGTACCAAAAACTTCCTGCTGCTTTTGCTGAAATCTGTCGTACAGACTTTTTTCTGTCGCCGAAGCATCCTCATCGTCAAAACGGTTAATATCGATCACACTGTTTGAAACAAGCGCATTATATACATCATAGATCGGAATAATGATCCGTGCGGCGTCCTGTACGCCCTCGTAATCAAATTCTTTTACCGCTTCTATCTTGTTCAGAAGAATACCTGCCACTCTCTGCTTGAGGATCTGATAGATCGCCGACTGCCAGTTGGAGTCAATAGAGAGATATACGTCGTTCCCCGCAACCGGCTCGACCGTGGTATTCTCATCTATTTTCAGGACTTTTCCAAGATTGTCCACGGTGACTGTTTCCTCACCGTCCGTACCCTGCAGTTCCAGCTCCATATACTGTTCGATTCCGGCTTTTCCAATAATGGCGTCGTTGGAATAATCAGGGTTGGATTCTTTCAGTTCCTCCAGCTCCTCTGCAGACGCGCTGCCCGTATATCCGAGAACGGGTCCCATGCTTTCATCATCAATATACTGGCGCACAGAATCTTCCAGGACGTCAATACCCTGAAGTTCATTCTGGTTCTCCCTGACCGCGGCCACAGTACGTTCGCTGACATTGGTGGCAATAGTCACCGCCATATACCGCTGGAAAGTATTTGTACTCAGCTTATATCGCATAATGGCGATATCTAGGATCTCCTGTTTCGTGAGTTCCTGCGGAAGCCCGTATTCTTCCAGTTCTTCCGCCGTATAGGCATCATCCCCGTAAAGTACAATGGAGAATCCGTCGCTGCCGCTGAGATGACTGATCATCTGCTCCGCAGTAGCGTTGGCCTCCTCCTCGCTCATATCGTCAATCAGAGGATATCCGAAGATATCCGCCCGGAAACGGTCAAGGGTAAAGCCCTCATCCACATCAAAGGCGTAATTGCCGTTTTCATCCACTATAATATGAAAATCATGGGTGAGGCTGTCTCCATTGGCCGCAAGGATTTTGAGCACCTTATAAGCCACGCCGTTCAGAGTCAGATTTTTCTGCCTTGCGGTCTCATAACTGCCGTTATCTTCAAAAGTAAGCGAATAAGAGAGAACGTTGGAAGCCACAAGGGTTCCGTTTCTGTCATAAATATTTCCTCTTGTACTTTTCAGCACACGGGTCTTGGTCGTTCTGCTCTGAAACTCACTGATATAATTCTCTCCCTGAATGATCTGCAGCTGAAAAAGCTGACGGATCAGCATAAAAGACATGAGTATGAAAACGATCAGAAGGATGGTCGTTCTTTTCAGTTGGATTTTTTTGATCAGTTTTTTTATTTTAGTACCCAAATAGATTCCCTTTCTTTTCTGACAGGCGTCATAAAATGGCGGTTCACATAAAAGAAGATCCGGTAAACGATCACCGTAAGAATGACTGTATATACGATTTCCGGAATAATGATCCTGTAAAGATAGGTAAAAAGCCCCACTCTTCCTCTGAGCAGAAACTGGAGGACATAAACCGCAAGACCATAAAACAGATCCAGGACTGCAGTAAGAAGCATGGGAACTTTTATATCATCATCATAGTAAATACGGAAAGCATATCCGCTGAAAAATCCCGCATACATATAAATAAACGCATAAAATCCGAAAAGAGAGCCGTAGAAAAGATCGATAAGAAGACCGCAGAAAAATCCGGTCCATAAACCGCTTTTACGCCCTCTCATCAACCCCATGGACACGCAGAGGATCAGCATCAGATTCGGCGTGATAGAGCCGATTGAAATGATTCCGAGCACTGTAGTCTGCAGCAGGAAACATATGATGATCATAAAAAACAATACGATCCGGCTTTTCATTCCTCCACTCCTTCCTGTGCGTCTGAAGCCTCCTCCGTATTTACGGATTCAGGCACGTCCGTCTGTCCTTCTCCCTGAATGGAATCCTGTTTGTTGACTGTGATCACGAACACATCTTTCAGGTGCTGGAAGTCCACTGGAGTCACGATTGTTCCTGTTTTCGTAAGATTGTTGGTATCAAGTTCGATTTCGCTCACATATCCGATGAAAAGTCCTTCTACATATTTTTCGCTGATACTGGATGTGACGATTCTTTCACCCGTGGTAACGCGGTCATCACGGTCGTAAAGCTGTGTGAACCTCAGCTTTCCTTCATCGATCAGTTCCAGATCGCCTTCCACCACACAGTTGTCGTCTGTGCTTACCGTCATGGCGCTGACGTTACTGCTGTCGTCAATGATGGCGCGCACGGTTGCCCAGGTGGATCCGACCTCCGTAACGATTCCCACCAGGCCCTTCCCGGCGATAACATTATTATCCACACGAACACCGTCGTTGCTTCCTCTGTTAATAATAAAGGTATCATACCAGTTACCGGGATCCTTGGAGATGATCCTGGCGGCGATTTTGGGATAATCTGTATATTCTTCATCCAGGTCGTAAAGCTGTTCCAGCCGTGCCAGTTCGGCCTGATCCTGTATAAGAATATTATTCTGTTCCGTAAGCGTATCTACCGCTGCCTGCAGTTCTTCATTGGCGTCGATCAGATCCTGCTTATCCCTGAAATTCTCCCTCGCATCAGACATCCATCCGCCTATGGTGTTCAGCGAATTCTCAAAAGGAATCACCAGCATTCCCGCAGCCTCTTTCAGAGGAGCGGAAGTGATACCCGAAGCCAGCGTGGCAATGATCGCGCTGAGGCAGAACAGGGTCATGACGGCGAGAAGATGTTTACTTTTTAAATGAAAATGAAATCGAAACTTCTTTTTCGGATTTTTCATGAATAGTACCCCTAAAAATCATAATTTACGCTGTTTGACAGGCTGTGCCCACCGGCGCGTCAGATCTCTGTCCCGGATGATCTTTTCAAGACCGTTTACGGAAGACGTTTCGTAGAGATCCGAAAGTTTAAAGGAAAATCCGGTATAACTTGCAAGATAATTATCAATATAGGGAAGCCTGGTGCTTCCTCCGGTAAGATGGATCCCTTCCCTGGATATATGATAGGATATCTGGGGAGGAGTCCGCTCCAGAAATGTTTTCATTTCTGCAGCGATCTGGTTAACGCAGTCCATAATTCCCGCATTTACCACATATCCGGATATCACTTCTTCCCGCGGAAGGCCCGAAATACTGTCGATTCCCACTACTTTGCGGGCGTCTTTCCTCTGGTCGCTGAGCCTTCCCATAAAAAGTTTCAGCCTCTGTGCAGTACGTGTTCCGATCTGCAGATTATATCTCTTGCGGATTTCACTGCAAATGGCTTCATTCATCTGATATCCGCCGACAGGTATCTTCCTGGAAATAATCACCCTGCCGCCGGAGATAATGGAAAACTGCGTGCTCTGGGCGCCTATGTTCACCAGCATGGTCCCCTGGTCTTTTTCCGGGTCGATTCCCATGGCCAGAGCGTCCGCAATGGGAGCCTCCACCATATATACGCGGTTCTGATGAAGCCAGTTCCCGTTTGCCACATGATAATACGCTCTTTTTTCCACGGCTGTCATATCCAGCGGAACAGAAAAGAACATATCCGACCCGATTCCTAGAAAACGGTCGATTTTCTTCATCATGCTGTAAAGCGTGATCTCCTGAAGTTCCAGATTGGCTATCATGCCAAAAGCCATCGGCGAATTGACCACGATATCTGCCGGCGTTTTTTCCGACATTTCGTATGCTTCATTGCCCACGGCTATGATCCTGCGTCCCCTGGACGCAATCATATTCTTTTCGATGTATGTTTTGTTTCTGAGAAACGAATAAACTTTAATACTGCTGCTTCCCAGGTCTATTCCATAGGTTTTTCTTAACAGCATATAACTGCCCCTTTATTCCGGGTATTTCCCGATAATCCCCCGCTCGTTCAGACTGACGAAAGCCTGATCCCCGATAATAATATGATCAAGAAGACGGATACCCAGTATTTCCCCTGCCTGACTGATCCTCCGTGTTGTATCTATGTCGCATCTGCTTGGCTCGGGATCGCCTCCCGGATGATTGTGGACCAGAATCAGACTTACCGCATGGCACCGGACGGCTTCCAGATAAATCTCCCGGGGCGTTACCAGAGTGGCGTTCACTGTTCCCCTGGAGATCATCCTCTCGGAAAGAAGATGATTCTGATTATCCAGCATCATGCAGATCATCAGCTCCTGTTCCTGGTGACGGAGCTGTTCCATATAGTAGGCTGCGATGGATCCCGGCTGGTGAAAACTCAGTGTCGGCTTCGCGGAAGCTCTGGCGATCCTTCTGGAAAGCTCTCCGATGCATTTCAGCTGGACTGCCTTGACTTTGCCTACTCCCCTGATCTTCCTCAGCTCCTCCTGGGAGCTGTGAAGGAGCCCGGCCAGACCGGGATAGGAAGAATCCTTCATCTGATTGAGAATATCGTTTGCCAGTTTCAGTGAGGAAATCCCCTGTGTTCCGCAGCGCAGGATCACCGCAAGAAGTTCGCTGTCGCTGAGGGCGCTCTCTCCTTCCCGGATACATTTCTCATAGGGCCGTTCCTCTGCCGGCATTTCACTGATGGTGTATTTCATATCTTTCACCTGCTGCTCTCTTATGCAGAACCCGGAAAGAATCAAACTTAATTCTAACATAAAAAGAGAGAGATGTACACTCTCTCCTAGGAATTTTTATTTTTTTCACAAATCCATTCCGCAGTGCGGATCCCATCCATAGCCGCGGAGGTAATGCCTCCGGCGTATCCCGCGCCCTCTCCGCAGGGATAGATCCCCTCCACGTTCGACATTCCGTTCTGGTCTCTTACCAGGCGCACCGGGGATGACGTCCGGCTTTCCACGCCGCTTAAAAGAGCGTCCTCTCTGTCGAAGCCCTCTATTTTCTTCCCGAAAGCCGTAATACCCTCTTCAATGGAATCTCCTATCACCTTTGGAAAAATGGAGCGCACGTCGGAAAGGGTGTAGCCGCCTTTTATCGCAGGACGTATGCCACCGAGAGTTTCGCTTGGCCTGCCCTCTTTATAATCCTTAAAAAGCTGTACCGGAACATTGCTTTTTCCGGCCTCCCAGGCCTTCTTTTCCAGTTCTCTCTGAAAAGCGACGCCGCCAAGGGGTCCATCCTCCGGAAAATCTTCCGGCGATACGGTAACGATCAGGGCGCTGTTGGCGTTTTCACCGTCCCTCGCCTGATAGCTCATCCCGTTTACAGCCAGCATCCCCTCTTCGGAAGACGCGTTGACCACATAACCGCCAGGACACATACAGAACGAATAAACGCCTCGTCCGTTTTTGCAGGTATGGGTCACTTTATAACTGGCGGCTCCGAGGATATCGTGATCTTTTTCGCCGTAAAGGGCCCTGTCGATCATATCCTGGGGGTGTTCGACGCGCACTCCCACCGCGAACGACTTCGGTTCCATAGAAACGCCCCGCTCTTTCAGCATACGGAAGGTATCCCTGGCGCTGTGCCCCGGCGCAAGCACGCAGATTTCAGCCGGAATCCGTTCCTCTCCATTGACCTCCACTGCCTCCAGGCGGTCTTCCCGGATGATAAGATCCGTAAGTTTCGTGCGGAAACGGAAGCTTCCTCCCATTTCCTCAATCTGACGGCGCAGCGTCTGGACAATCTCTATCAGGATATCCGTGCCGAGATGAGGCTTCTGCTGATAGAGGATTTCTTCCGGAGCGCCGGCCTCAACAAAGCGCTTCAGTACTTCATGATTCCTTCCCGATGAATCTTTTACCAGGGTGTTAAGCTTCCCGTCGGAAAAAGTCCCCGCCCCGCCCTCACCGAACTGCACGTTGGAATCGGGATCCAGAACACCGTTTTTCCAGAAAACGTCGACGGTCTCCTTCCTTTTGTCCGCTTCTTCCCCGCGCTCCAGTACCACGGGTCTCATGCCGGCCCGGGCCAGATACCAGGCGCAGAAAAGCCCCGCGGGGCCGCTGCCGACAATTACAGGCGGATGTTCCGGTGCCTTCCCTCCGACGGATGGAAAGCGGTATTCCTTTTTTGTAGTCAACATAATATTATTATCGTGAACTTTGCGGAGAATTTTTTTCTCATTCTCTACGCTTACATCCACTGTATAGACAAATTTTTTATCGTCTTTATGTCTGGCGTCCAGCGACTGGCGGACAATCTTCCAGGAGAAATTCCCCTGAGGACACCGGAGCTTTCTGGCGATCTGCTGTCTGAGATCCTCTTCCCTGTGATCTACAGGGAGTTTCAGTTGTGTGATTCTGATCATATCTTCTCCTTTGCGCTGCAGCAGCCGGCCAGCCAACCGCTGGACCACGCCCACTGAAGATTATAGCCTCCGCAGGCTCCGTCGATATCCAGGATCTCCCCTGCGAAAAAAATCCCCGGACAGATCAGGGATTCCATGGTATCCTGGTTCACTTCCCCGGTATCCACTCCTCCCGCGCACACCTGCGCCTGCGCCATGCCGGTGCTTCCGGTGACGGTAAGCGGGAACTCATGAATCGCCGCTGTCAGATCCTTCTGTTTCAGCAGCACCCTGCACAGCCTGTTCGGAAACAGGCCGGAAAGAATATCCCCGTCAGAAAGATAAGGGGTAAGTTTCCTCCTCCCGGCGATAAAGGCTTCTGTCTCCTCTTTAGAGCGACCTGGAAGAAAGTTGATAAAAAGCTCTGCTTTTTTTCCTTCATGGAGGGCACTGAGAGCGTATCTGCTCAGCTGAAACACAGGGATACCGGATACTCCGTAATCTGTGAGCTGAAGCTCTCCCGTTTCCTTACCGCAAAGAGCGCCCTCCACAAAAAGACGGATCTCTCCCTCCGTGCGCACTCCTGCCCATCCAGAAAATTTTCCCCGGCATTTCAGTCCGGTGAGCGCGGGAAGAAGCGGCACGATATGATGACCCAGCTTTTCCGCCAGAGCATATCCGCTTCCGTCCGATCCCTCCACAGAGGAAGCGGCGGAGCCGCAGGCAAGGACCACCGCGTCTCCCTCATAGTGCCATCCCTCTGTGTTTACTGTCCATGAACCATTTTTACGGTGAATATCCGTCACATGTTCCCGTGTCTTTATTTTTACTTTCAAGCTGCGCGCCCTCTGTTCCAGAAGGTCCGGAACACACTTAGCCTGTCCGCTTCGGGGATAGAGCCAGCCGTTTTTATCAACTACAGAAATTCCTGTTTTTTCAAAGAATTCTATTGTGTCTTTTACAGAAAATTTTGCCAGGGCGTTTTCGGCAAATCCGGGATGAGTTCCCCGGTAACATCCCTGATATTTACGGAGATTGCCAAGATTACAGCGCCCGTTTCCTGTGACGCAGAGCTTGCGTCCGGTTTTTTCATTATGTTCCAGGACTGTGACCGCTGCTCCGGATTCCGCCGCGGCAATGGAGGCGATAAGTCCTGCCGCCCCTCCGCCTATGATAATGATCTTTTTCTTTTCATTCATAATGTGATCAGCTTCTTTTCGTACAGCTTCTGTACCGACATAAGGATTCCCAGTTTCGCGTGTTCCCAGGTAAGTCCTCCCTGGAAGTATACAGCATAGGGCGGCTTCATGGGACCGTCCGCCGAAAGTTCGATAGAGGAACCCTGTACAAAGGCTCCCGCGGCCATGATCACCTGACTGTCGTATCCCGGCATATCCCAGGGTTCCGGATCCACATAACTGTCCACCGGAGCGGCGGCCTGGATCCCCTTGCAGAAAGCGATCACTTTCTCAGGATTTCCAAGCGTTACCGCCTGGATGATATCCTGACGGGGTTCTCTGCCGTCGGGAACGACAGGGAATCCCAGCCGCTCATAGATGTTCGCAGCGAAAACAGCTCCTTTCAGCGCGCCTTTCGTAACCATTGGCGCCAGGAAAAAACCCTGGTAAAAAGAACGGTTCACCCCGAGGGAGGCTCCCACCTCCATGCCAAGTCCCGGGCAGGTCATGCGGTTGGCCGCGTTCTTCACACATTCTTTTGTTCCCGCGATATATCCGCCTATGGGAGCAAGTCCGCCGCCGGGATTCTTGATCAGGGATCCCACTATCATGTCAGCGCCCACATCGCTGGGCTCTATGGTATCCACAAACTCTCCGTAGCAGTTGTCCACCATGCAGATCACATCCGGTTTCAGGCTTTTTACAAATGAGATCAGCTCCCCGATCTGTTTCACAGAGAAGGAGGGTCTTGTCTGATAGCCTTTGGAACGCTGGATCTCCACAAGTTTCGTCTTATCGTTTACCGCTTTGCGGATCGCGTCATAGTCGAAAGATCCGTCCTCCTTCAGTTCCACCTGACGGTAAGTGATCCCGTATTCCGCAAGGGATCCTCTGGACGGGCGGATACCGATCACTTCCTCCAGAGTGTCGTAGGGCTTTCCCGCCGGAGCAAGGAGCTCGTCTCCTGGCCGGAGATTTCCGAAAAGGGCGATTGCCAGGGCATGTGTGCCGCAGGCAATCTGTGGACGCACCAGGCACGCCTCTGTATGGAAGGTGTCCGCATATACTTTTTCCAGAGTATCTCTGCCGAAATCATCGTATCCGTATCCGGAGGAACTGTTAAAGCACTCCGCGCTCACTTTGTTTTTCTGCATTGCCAGAAGGACTTTCATCTGGTTATATTCCGCAGTTCTGTCAAACTCCTCAAATCTGTCCTTCAGTGTATCCTCAACCTTACGGCCGAAATCATAGACCTCAGCCGAGATCCCAAGCTGTTCATATAGCTCTCTCATGTCTATTGTATTCCTTTCATTCCTTTTTCCCGGCACACAGAAAGCATATATTCAAGGATCCTGTCTTCCCGGTAATCAAATTCGTCTTTGTTGACCCAGATCACATCCCGCTCTCTCCGAAACCAGGTCAGCTGTCTTTTCGCGAAATGTCTGGTGTCCCGTTTCAGGATGCGCACGGCTTCTTCCAGAGAGTATTCCCCCTCAAGATAAGCCAGTATTTCTTTATATCCCAGGCCCTGCATGGAGACCATGCCCCGGGTGCATCCCTCTTCTTTCAGCCGCTTTACTTCCTCCACAAGGCCGTCTCCCAGCATTTCATCCACTCTCTTATCGATCCTCTCATACAGAAGCTCTCTCGGAACGTTCAGCACGAAATAAGCGAGATCATACGGGCTTTCCTGTTCCCGTTGGGTCATATTGTGGGCGGAGATGGGGCTGTTGTTCTGATGATAGAATTCCAGCGCGCGGATCACCCGTTTCACGTTATGGGCGTGAATGGCCTTCGCGCTCTCCGGATCCACCTTTTCCAGCATTTCATGGAGATATTCGCAGCCCTTTTCTTCCGCCAGTCCCTCAAGCTCTGCCCGGTAACCGTCCTCCTGTCCGGCTTCGGTGAAATCTATATCCCGGGTTACCGCCTGGATATAAAAACCGGTACCGCCCACAAGGATGGGGATTTTCCCTTTGGCGTAAATTTTTTCCATGGCTGCTTTCGCCATCTGCTGAAATTTCACAATATGAAATTCTTCCCGCGGATCCAGAACGTCGATGAGATAATGGGGGATCCCTCTCATCTCGTCCTTCCTGATTTTGGCGGAACCGATGTCCATTTCCCGGTAGACCTGCATGGAATCCGCGGAAATGATCTCTCCGTTTATACGTTCTGCAAGAGAAACGGAAAGGCTTGTTTTACCCGCGGCCGTGGGCCCGGTAAGGACGATCAATGGCTGTTTCATAACGCCTCCTGTATCACACGATTCGCTTAAATTTCTTTTCCAGTTCTGCCTTTGTCATGGCAATAACTGTAGG
>DWXL01000105.1 GCA_019119235.1 Candidatus Blautia excrementigallinarum
GGCCGCCGGCCGGACGACTGGGATATCACCACATCAGCCCGGCCGGAACAGGTGAAAGCGCTGTTTAGAAGGACTGTGGATACAGGGGTTAAGCATGGTACTGTCACAGTGCTGATGGATAAAGAAAGCTATGAGGTGACAACCTATCGTATTGACGGAGAATACGAGGACGGGCGCCACCCGAAGGAAGTTGCGTTTACAGCCAGCCTTGAAGAAGATCTGAAAAGACGGGATTTTACCATTAACGCCATGGCGTATCATCCGGACAGGGGATTGGTGGATCTTTTTTACGGTATGGATGATATAAGAGCAGAGATCATCCGCTGTGTGGGAAATCCTCTGGAAAGATTTGGCGAAGACGCGCTCCGGATTCTCAGAGCCGTGAGATTTTCGGCCCAGCTGGGATTTTCCATTGAAGAGGAAACGAGGAAGGGGATCGAAAAACTGGCCCCGAATCTCAAACTGGTCAGTGCGGAACGGATTCAGACTGAGCTGGTGAAACTTCTTGTCTCGCCTCATCCGGATTATTTTCTTACGGCTTATGAGACTGGCATAACCCGGCAGTTTCTTCCGGAGTTTGACGCCTGCATGGAGACGGGGCAGAATACGCCCCACCACTATCTGTCTGTGGGCATGCACACACTGCAGAGCCTTTTGAATATCCGCCCGGATAAAGTCCTGAGACTGACGATGCTTCTTCACGATATCGGGAAGCCGGCAGTGAAGAAGACGGATGAGAACGGCCGCGATCATTTTAAAATGCATGGTCCGGCGGGCGAAAAAATGGCGTCCGCTATTCTGCGCAGGCTGAAATTTGATAATGATACAATATCGAAAGTATGCCGCCTGATCCGCTGGCATGACGACAGGCCGGCGCCGGATATGTGTTCCGTGAGACGTGCGGTTAACAGGATTGGAGAGGATATCTTCCCTCTCTATCTGGAAGTCCAGAGAGCGGATATGCTTGCCCAGAGCGCATATAAAAGAGAAGAGAAAGCGGCCCGTCTGGAGGGAGTGAATGAATGTTACAGAAAAATCCTGGAGGAGGGCCAGTGTGTTTCGCTGAAAAGCATGGCCGTAAAAGGTAGAGATCTGCTCGCCGCAGGATATGCGCCCGGGCCTGAACTGGGAGAAATTCTTGACAGGCTTCTGGAACATGTGCTGGAACATCCGGAAGATAATGAGAAGGACAGACTGCTTGCGCTTTTAAAATGAGGGGTATTCCCCTCATTTTTTTGTACTATTTCTTTTTGCAGGACACATAAGATAGAAGGTACAAAAATGTGAGGGGGAGTATGAATTGTATGATTACGGGCTTAGTGTCCTGGAGCAGTACGGGCTGACGGCGACGGGTTCCTCCCGGATCAGGGACGCGCTGCTGTGCCGTACGGAACAGGGAGCAGTTGTTGTGCGGGAATTCAGAGGATCGGAAAAGAAGCTGAAAATGCAGCAGGAACTTCTTGTTACGATCAGAGAAAACGGATATCGGGCGGACAGTTTTCTGGAAAACGGGGAAGGAGAACTGATAAGCAGAGACAGTGACAATATTCCCTATACCCTTCAGCACTGGTATGAAGGACGCGAATGTGATACGAAATCCGAGGATGATATTGTGAGAGGAGCCGGACTGCTGGCTGAGATACATAAAGTGATGAAACTGGCTCCGGACGGGTTTTATATGCAGCCTGACCTGAAAGAGGTATGCAGGCGCCACAATCAGGAACTGCGTAAGATCCGCAGGTTTATACGGAAAAAAGGGGCCTCCTGTGATTTTGAGAAGGATTATCTTTCCAGTGTGGAATGGTTTCTGAGAAAAGGAGAGGAGGCGCTGGCACTTCTGGAAAATACAGGGTATGAACGGCTTATGCAGAATGTTCTGGAGCAGGGATGGGTATGCCATGGGGAATACAATCAGCATAATATTCTGTTTGCGGGACGGGAAATGGCGGCGACCGGTTTTGACCACTGGAGTTTCGGGATCCAGATGTCGGACCTGTACCAGTTTATGAGGAAGATCCTTGAGAAACACGGCTGGGACAGCAGGCTGGCGGAAAAAATGTTAGACGCCTACAGTGCAGAACGTCCGGTCAGCAGCGATGAGCTGGATTATCTGAAGATACGTTTTATATATCCGGATAAATACTGGAAACTGGCGAATTATTATTATTCGCATAACAAAGCATGGATCTCCGAGAAGAATACAGAGAAAATGAAAACTCTTATCCGCCAGAAAGAGAGGTGGGACAGGTTTGGAAGGACTTTTTTTCCCGGAGGAAACGATGTATAATAAAAAAGATCCCGGAAATAACGGGAAATGATACCACAGAGAAAGGCGGAAAAATGCAGGCGTTTGACGAATTTATGGATGTTGTGAAAAAGGTGCGGGAAAACTGTCCATGGGACAGTGTGCAGACGCACGAGAGTCTGAAACCTTATATTGTAAACGAGACCAATGAGGTCCTGGAAGGAATCGACATTCTCAGCCGGGATAAGGACTGGGAGAATCTGTGCGAGGAGCTTGGGGATGTGCTGTTCCAGGTGGCGCTTCACAGTGTGATCGCCCAAGAGGAAGGCCTGTTTACAATAGAAGATGTGATCTCCGGTATTTCCTCGAAAATGAAGTTCCGTCATCCGAAGATTTTTTCACCGGATGATAAAGAAGCGGCGGCGCTCTCCTGGGAGGAACTGAAGGCAAAAGAAAAGACGGAAAAATAGAAAAGTCACGAAGAATGCTGAAAATGCCCTTTTTCTTAAAATAATGGTATGAAGTATCTTGACAAGCGGTATGAAAAGGTTTATATATATTTAATAGCGTGTATTTGTCAGGAAGCATAACGCAATAATTAAGAAAGAGAGTTTTTTTAGAGGAGGAAACACCATGAATAAAACAGAATTAGTAGCAGCAATGGCGAAAGAGACAAATCTTGCCAAGAAAGATGTAGAAGCAGTTTTGAAATCTTTCACCGATGTCGTGGCATCCGAATTGAAAAAGGGCGGTAAGATCCAGCTTGTTGGTTTTGGAACATTTGAAGTAAGCGAGAGAGCAGCAAGAGAGGGAAGAAATCCCCAGACTGGTGAGACCATGAAAATCGAAGCTTCCAAGGCACCGAAATTCAAAGCGGGTAAAGCATTAAAAGATCTTGTAAATGAAAAATAAATTGTGCAGGGAGAACGTAAGGTTCTCCCTTTTTTTACGGAGGAAATATGAGACTTGATAAATATCTGAAAATTTCCCGTCTGATCAAGAGAAGGACAGTGGCGAATGAAGCCTGCGACGCGGGCAGGGTGCTTGTGAACGACAGACCGGCGAAAGCTTCCGCGCAGGTGAAGGCGGGCGATACCATAGAGATCCAGTTCGGAGGTAAGAATGTCCGTGTGGAAGTCCTGGAAGTAAAAGACACCGTCCGCAAGGAAGACGCCGAGAGTCTGTTCCGTTATCTGTAAACCGGAATATGCGGATGTTCCGGCAGTGGTCTATTTGTTCCGTGTCTGACATACATTATCAGTGTGAAGAATCAATCGGGAGGATTGCCGTTGGAAGAAAATAAGGTATCTCCTGCCCACTGTATCACGCTGAGAGACAGGCAGAGGGGTTCAGTGACAGGTGTCCGGGATATCCATTCTTTTAATGAAAGTGAGATACTGCTGGAAACAGATGCAGGGAAGCTTTCTGTAAAAGGGGAATTGCTCCATGTGAAACATCTGGATCTGGAAAAAGGCGAGGCGGAAATCGAGGGAAAGATCGGAAGTTTTGTCTATCTTTCAAAAAAATCAGAAACAAAAGAAGAATCTCTGCTGCGGCGGATGTTCCGGTAGTCTATGAGCAGTTATATGGAATATGAGGGGCTTCTGGTTCTTATTTCAATGGGAACAGGGATACTCCTGGTACTTGCCTATGAACTGCTTGCCGCTTTCCGCAGGGCTGTTCCTCATCATCCGATGGTATCTTCCGGAGAGGATTTTGTATACTGGGCGTTTACGGGCCTTTTTCTCTTCTCCGTGCTCTACAGATACAATCAGGGAAGCATACGTTTTTTCTTTCTTCTCGGATGTTTTTGCGGCGCATGGATAGGCAGGCGTACGGTTGCTCCGCTTTTTGGAAAAACAGTAGACATAATTTTTGGAATTCCCGTATTTTTTGTAAAATTTTCAACAAAGTGGTTGCTATTTATGATCAAAAGATGTAATATTTTTGTGTGTAGAGTCATCAGAACTCTAAAAACAGCAATAACCCGGATTTTCCGGACAGCAATGGGGAGCAGTCGTGTTGAAAAAATCAAAAAGACGGAAAAACAGAAAAAATATAGCGAATAATTATCTGGGCATGGCTGCCATTTCCATAATTGCAGTATTTCTGTTGGGCGCGCTCGCGGTGGAGAGTGTGAACATGAGGGAGCGCGTTGCCGTTTACGAGGCGAAGGCGGCGGAGCTGGAAGATAAGATCGCTGGTGAACATGACCGTACGGAAGAGATCGACGAGCTGAAAGAATATATGAATACAGATGAATATGCCGCTGAAGTAGCCAGAGATAAGCTCGGACTTGTAAAAAGCAACGAGACAGTTTTTGAAGAGGAAAAATAACTCGTATTCCGGCGAAAAGTTTTTGCGGACAACCGCCGGTATTTGACAGATATTTTATGATATATCCCCTATAATACTCACTTAATGAACAGCATTAAGGGGAGGGGAAAATATGCAGGAATGGATAATTGCCATGCTCGCGATCAGTATACTGCTGATTCTGCGGGACATGGCAAAAACTATTTTGTCAGGGAGAAAGAGCGCGAAGAACGCGGAAGTTTTTGCTCTATGTGAAAATCATCCCCGGAAAGAAAAAGTGGAAAAATACGCGGAATCTTTTCAGAAACTGGCGGACAGTTTTTACGGGATGCCCTACCGCAGGGAACGGCTGAGCAGTGGACAGATAGACCGCATCCTGCGGGACGCCGGCGAGGAGTTGTGCGCCGGGTGTTATCACAGAGAGATCTGCTGGGAGAACCAGTCAAAAGCGCTCAGGCAGGGCGGAGAGGCCATGATACGGGCCCTGGAGGACGGAGACAGCGAAGCGCTGGAAAGAATCCGTCTGGAATGGGCGGAGATATGTGGAAAATCCCCGGCATATCTCACGGCAGTAAAAGAAAGTTTCGGCAGGGAACGCCAGAAACTGATCTGGGATAACCGTATGATCGAGAGCCGGCTGGCCGTCGCCCAGCAGCTTACCGAAATGTCCGAGATCATGCAGTCGGTGGCTGAGGAACTGTATGACATAACGCCTGCGGAGCCGGGGTTTCGGGAAAAATTAAAAAAGACACTGAAGAAAAAACACATTTTATTAAGAAGTGCCTGGGTTATGGACAAAATAGAGGGAAGAAGACAGATGTTCCTTACCATGAAGGCAGGAAGCGGACAGTGTGTGTCCGTGCTGGAAGTATCCCAGATACTGTCCGGGATCTGTGAGTGCGCCATGACGTCGGCGGAAGACAGCCGGAGCATTGTCAACGGTGAATATCATACGGTGCATTTTGTGGAGGACGTCAGTTACCAGGTGATATACGGAGTCGCCAGACTTACCAGGGAAGAGGAAAAGGTATCCGGCGACAATTATATATGCAGGCAGGAGGACAACGGCAGGTTTGTTATGTGTCTTTCGGACGGTATGGGATCCGGAATGGAAGCATGCCGGGAAAGTGAAGTCGTGGTGGAACTTCTGGAACAGTTCCTGGAGTCCGGATTTTCTCAGGAAACTGCCGCCAGGATGGTGAATTCAGCTCTCGTTATGAAAGACTGCGAAGGAATGTTTTCCACCGTGGACATCTGTTCTGTGGATCTTTATACAGGGATATGCAGCTTTCTCAAAGCCGGGGCCGCGTCTACGTTTATCAGGAGAGACCACTGGGTGGAATCGATCTCTTCAGAAAGCCTGGCCGCCGGTCTTATGCAGCAGATGAATCTGGAAACCTCCTCAAGAAAACTTTATCATGGAGATTATGTGATCATGATGACAGACGGAGTGCTGGACGCGCTTCCGGCAGGCCGGGAGGAGGAAACCATGAAAGAGATCATAATGGATATCAGGGAGGAACCGCCGCGGGATATCGGCAGGGGGATCCTGGAGAGGGTTCTGGGGTACAGCGACTACCGGGCCAGAGACGATATGACAGTCCTCGTAGCCGGCTTGATACGGAAATAGGATACAGAAGAGGAGCAGCAGGTAGTTTTATGAAAAGACAGATATATGGAAAGGTACGGGATTTTGTGAAGGCAGAGCAGATGTTCACAGATGTCTGCGCCGTATCCGCGGCTGTTTCCGGAGGCGGCGATTCCATGGCTATGCTGGATATCCTGCTCCGGCTCAGGGAAGAGTTCGGGTTTCTTCTCCGGGCGGTTCATGTGAACCACGGGATCCGCGGTGAAGCGGCTTTAAAAGACCAGGAACTGACAGAAAAAATATGCAGGGAAAACGGCATCGTCTGTGCGGTCTATTCTTATGATGTTCCTGCCATTTCACAGAAAAACGGAACCGGACATGAGGAAACGGGAAGGCAGGTGCGCCGGGAAGCATTCCGGAAGGAAAGAGAACTTCTGAAAGACATAACCGGCGGCAAAGTGATAACGGCGGTGGCGCACAATAAAAACGATCTTGCGGAAACAATGCTCCATCATCTGGCAAGGGGAACCGGACTTCGGGGACTGGCGGCAGTGAAACCGGTATCCGGCGAGATCGTCCGGCCGGTCCTGTGTCTGGAGAGGCGTGAGATTGACGAATATTTAAGAGAGAGATCGCTTCCATGCGCAACAGATATGACGAATCTTGAAGACGATTACACGAGGAACAGGATCCGTCATCACATCATTCCTGTGATGGAACAGGAGATCAATGAGAGAACAGTAAGCCATATGGCGGAAACTTCCCGTCTCGCCGGTATGGCGGATGAATATCTGTCGGCGCGGGGAAGAGAACTTCTGGAAACTGTAAAAAAAGAAAACGGCATGTATGTCTTTAACGGCGGTTTTTTTAAATATGAAAAGATTCTTCAGAATTATGCGGTAATGGACGCGATGGAGTTTCTCGGAGGCAGGAGAAAAGATGTTTCCATGCTTCATGTAGAGATGGTCATGGATCTCTGGAGTGGACGTACCGGAGCGTCTGTGGATCTGCCTTATGGAATGGAGGCAGTGAGGACTTATGAAGGCGTACTGCTGAGAAGAAAAGATCAGAAGAAGACGTCCGTTATAAGGGATGAGGAGTGGCGCCTCCCCTGCCCCGGGAAACTTGATTGCCCCTGGGGAACATTTAAAACAGAGATCTTTCCCTATTCCGGACAGAAGATTTTAGAAAAAAAGTATACGAAATGGCTGGATTGTGATAAAATAAAATACAGCGTGACTGTCCGGACCAGGAAAAAAGGCGATTACCTTATCATAGACACCGGCGGAAACAGAAAGAAACTGAACCGCTATATGATCGACGCCAGGATCCCGGCCGAGGACAGGGACAGTATTCCCCTTGTAACAGCGGGAAGCGAGATCCTCTGGGTTGTGGGAGGACGTATGAATACAGGATGCGGCATAACCCCGGATACGAAGCGGGTGCTGCAGATCGAATACCAGGGTGATAAGGCCGGGCTGATACGGGATGCCCGGGAATACCGGCCAGAAGGAGGAAAATACGATGAGTGAAAAAATCAGAGTGTTAATCAGTGAAGAGGAAGTAGACGCCAGGATCCGTAAGATCGCGGAGGAGATCAGCAGAGACTATGCGGGAAAAGAGATCCATCTGATCTGCGTGCTCAAGGGCGGCGTGTTTTTTACCTGTGAACTTGCCAAGAGAATCACAGTTCCGGTTTCTCTTGACTTCATGTCTGTTTCCAGTTATGGAGACGATACGAAATCCAGCGGCGTTGTAAGGATCGTAAAAGACCTGGACCAGCCCCTGATCGGAAAAGACGTTCTTATTGTTGAGGATATCATAGATTCCGGAAGAACCTTAAGTTATCTTATGGAGATCCTGAAAGGAAGGAATCCCAACAGCGTCCGTCTCTGCACGCTTCTGGATAAACCGGAACGCAGAGTCAAGGACATCAAAGTAGATTATTGCTGTTTCAATATCCCCGATGAATTCGTAGTGGGATACGGACTGGATTATGCCCAGAAATACCGTAACCTTCCGTTTATCGGAGTAGTGGAATTAGGCAGCGAGCAGTGAAAGGAGATTCAGCCAAGTGAACAGACAGCCAGGCAGAATTGGCCTGTATCTGGTCCTGATCGTAATGCTGGCGGCCGGGTATTTTTACCTGAACAGCCAGGTGACGGCGCAGAGTGATTACACAATGCAGGCACTGGAGCAGGCGGCAGAAGAAGGAAGAGTGCAGAATGCCGTGATCTATCAGAACCGTGAGGTTCCAACCGGTTCCGTGACGGCGGACATCCAGGGAGAAGGCCAGAAAAGAGTTTATGTTACGGACGTGAAGGACGCGCAGAGTATGCTGGAGGAATATGAGATCACCGCCCAGGTGAAGAATGTTCCCCAGGAGAACGTATTTCTGACGACACTTCTTCCGGTACTGCTTACCGGAGGCCTTGTGATCTTCCTGTTTGTGATGATGAACAGACAGATGTCGGGCGGAGGCGGAAATTCCAAAATGATGAATTTCGGAAAAAGCCGCGCCAGGATGATGCTTCCCGAGGAGAAGAAGGTAACATTCCAGAATGTTGCCGGCCTTCAGGAAGAAAAAGAGGATCTGGAGGAAGTGGTGGACTTTCTGAAAGCTCCCCAGAAATATACAAACGTAGGCGCCAGGATTCCCAAGGGAGTGCTTCTTGTAGGCCCTCCGGGAACAGGTAAGACTCTTCTTGCCAAGGCGGTTGCCGGGGAAGCGGGAGTGCCGTTTTTTTCCATTTCCGGATCTGATTTTGTGGAAATGTTTGTGGGTGTAGGCGCATCCCGTGTGAGGGATCTCTTCGATGAAGGAAAGAAGCACGCCCCATGTATCATTTTTATTGATGAGATCGACGCGGTCGCCAGACAGAGAGGAACCGGAATGGGCGGCGGACATGACGAAAGAGAGCAGACCCTGAACCAGCTTCTGGTGGAGATGGACGGATTCGGCGTCAATGAGGGTATCATCGTCATGGCGGCGACCAACCGTGTGGATATTCTGGATCCCGCGATTCTCCGTCCCGGTCGTTTTGACCGTAAGGTGGCCGTGGGGCGGCCGGATATCAAAGGAAGAGAAGAGATCCTCCGCGTCCATGCCAAGGACAAGCCTCTGGGAGAGGATGTGGATCTGGCGCAGATCGCCCAGACTACCGCGGGATTTACCGGAGCGGATCTGGAGAACCTCCTCAACGAGGCGGCAATCATGGCGGCCAAAGCCGGCCGCGGTTATGTGACACAGATCGATATCAAACATGCGTTTATTAAAGTAGGCATCGGCGCAGAGAAACGGAGCAAAGTGATCTCCGAAAAAGAAAAGAAGATCACAGCTTATCATGAGGCGGGCCATGCAATCCTGTTCCATGTGCTTCCGGATATGGATCCGGTATACACCATATCCATCATCCCCACGGGAATCGGCGCTGCGGGTTACACCATGCCCCTTCCGGAGAATGATGATATTTTCAGCACGAAGGGCAAAATGCTTCAGGATATCACCACGCTTCTGGGCGGCCGTGTGGCCGAGGAGATCATCTTCGGAGATATCACTACAGGAGCTTCCAATGATATCAAACGTGCCACCAGTACCGCAAGGGCAATGGTGATGCAGTACGGCATGTCTGAGAAAATGGGCCTGATCGCATACGGCAATGAAGGCGACGAGGTGTTTATCGGCAGAGATCTTGCCCATACCAGAAGCTACAGTGAGGAAGTTGCCAAGGAGATCGATCAGGAGATCCATGATATCATCGACGGCTGCCATGCGAAGGCAAAGGAGATCATTCTCCAGCATATGGACGTGCTCCACAAATGCGCGGAGCTTCTCCTTGAGAAGGAAAAAGTGCAGAGAGACGAATTTGAGGCACTTTTTACATCATAATTAAATCAGTGCAAAAAAACGTGTGTACAAACTGGCCAAAAATAAAATGTGATTTTTGTGAAGTTTGTGCACACTTTTGTTTTGCGCCATGTTATTATATACATCGTAAAAACCCCCCCAATACATTATATAGTTTTTGCTACACCCCATAAGAAGAAATACCTTCTCCGAAAAAAGGCAGCCATGCGGCTGCCTTTTTTCTGTCCAAAACGCT
>DWXL01000106.1 GCA_019119235.1 Candidatus Blautia excrementigallinarum
CCTGCAAGGCCCACGCCTGTGCCGCCTATGTCATAAGACAGAACAAGGGAGTTGTAAATAACAGAAAGGGGAATTTTAACTATGAGAAAAAGAACTGCGATCCTGGCGCTTGCGCTGTCCCTGATCCTGGGGAACAGCGTATATGTACCGGCAGCAGAAGATACAGGAGAGACCGCCGCACAGGAGACGGCGGGAACGGAGGAAACGCAGGCGGAACAGACGGAGGAGGCTGCTGTGAGCAGCGATACGGTGCTTCTGAACGCGCAGATCATGTACGCGCAGTACAATTATGACGCGGCGATCCAGTACCTGAAGAGCCAGCCGGACTTCGACGTGAATAAGGATTATATGGATCTGGCGGCGAAATGCCAGGTGGCGAAGGGGTCTCTGGTGGAGTATCCGCTTGAGCAGGTCACCCATGTGTTTTTCCACACGCTGATCAAAGATACCTCTAAGGCGTTCGACGGAGATTCCGACGAGGCCGGATACAATCAGATGATGACCACCATAGACGAATTCAACAGGATCATCCAGATCCTTTATGATAAGGGATATGTGCTGGTAAGTCCCCACGACATGGCTACAGTGAACGAAGACGGCACCATGAGCCGGGGGAAGATCCTTCTTCCGGAGGGGAAGACGCCTTTCGTTCTTTCCCAGGACGACGTAAGTTATTATCATTATATGGACGGCGACGGTTTTGCCTCCCGCCTGGTCCTTGATGAGAACGGCCAGGTGAAGGCGGAATATATCGAGGACGACGGCACCGTTTCTGTGGGGAACTATGACATGGTTCCCATCCTGGATGAATTCATCAGCCAGCATCCGGACTTTTCCTACCGGGGACGCAAAGGGGTCCTTGCCATGACAGGATATAACGGCGTACTGGGCTACCGCACAGATATCGCCTATAAGACAGGAGAGAATCTGCAGGATAATCAGAGAGAGTTTCTGGAGAGCCATCCGGATTTTGACTATGAAGCAGAAGTGGCGGAGGCCACTAAGGTGGCGGAAGCAATGAAAGCCACAGGCTGGGAGTTCGCCAGCCATACCTGGGGTCATATGAACGCCACGGACCGCTCTGCGGAAGATCTGCAGACAGATAATGAGAAATGGGAAGCGTATGTGGCCCCCATTCTCGGAAAGACTGATATGATCATTTTTGCTTTCGGCGCCGATATCGGCGGCTGGGAGGGATACTCCATGGACAACCCCAAATTTGCCTATTACAAGAGCAGGGGATATAATTACTACTGCAATGTGGATTCCAGCCAGTACTTCGTACAGATCACAGACGAGTATTTTCGCCAGGGAAGAAGGAACCTGGACGGATACCGGATGTATTACAATCCGGATCTGCTCAGCGATCTGTTTGACGTATCGGAAGTATGGGATTCCACCAGGCCCACCCCCGTGCCTGAGATGTGATCACGGGAAGGGCTGAACAGAAAGGAAGTTTGTTATCATGAAGAAAAAAACAGTTCTGGTACTGCTGGCTATGTGCGTGGCTTTCAGCGCGGCGGCATGCGGTGAAGAGAAAGAAAGCGGCACATCTGTTTCAGAAGCTTCTGAAGCGGGAGCGGCAGAAGAGAATACATCACAGGAAGCGGAAGCTTCGGCTGCAGAAGAGGAGAGCGCGGAGGCGGACGCAGAGGAAAGCACGGATACAGAGGAGGCGGACAGCGCCGGAGAGACCTCTGCAGAGGAGGTCAGACTGGTATCTGTGGACGATGTGTCCGATTATGTGACTATTGGAGGCTATAAAGGCCTGGAACTGAATAACGTGGTCCAGCCGGTTTCCGATGACGATATTGACGCAGAGATCGAATATCAGCTGATGAACAGCAGCGAACAGGTTGCGGACGGCACACTGGAAGAAGGCGATATCGCCACAGTGAACTATACCGCTACCATAGACGGCAGCGAATTCGACGGCGGCTCCCAGGAGAACTATGAATTTATCGTGGGAGAGAGCGGAGAAGTAGAGGACTTCGATAACGGTCTTCTGGGAATGGCGAAGGGAGAGACAAGAGAGCTGACGATCTCTTTCCCGGCGGATTATTATAATCCCAATGTTGCCGGACAGACAGCCGTATATGAAGTCACGCTGCTGCAGTTTACCAGGACGCCGGAGCTTACGGATGAATGGGTGGCAGCAAACACGGATGTGAAGACTGTGGATGAATACCGTGAGTCTGTAAGAAAACAGCTGGAGGACAGCGCGGACCTTCTGGCAAGCTATGATCTCTATGCGGCGGCCTGGACAGAAGTTATGGACGGTTCTGAAGTGAAGGAATATCCGAAAGAGGATTTGGACGCGGCGATCCTGGCATACCAGGAACTGAACGAACAGTATATCCGGGAAGCTGGAATGGATATGAATGAATTCCTGGAATCCCAGGGTATCTCCCAGGAGGAATATGATGAGGAATGCACCCGCTATGCCGAGGCCAAGGTGGAGCAGAACCTGATCGTCCAGGGCATTATGGATGCGGAAGGACTCAGCCTTGCCGACCCTGAGACACAGCAGCTTACAGGAAGACTGGTCCAGGAGTACGGCGTCGCCGATATCAACGCACTTACAGAGCTCTACGGAGAGCAGGAAGTGAATGAATCCCTTGCCCTTCTGAGAGTGGAGAAATTCATCGTAGACAATGCAACGGTGAACCAGATGGTGGGAGGCGGCGATGATCTTGCGGTCAATGAGGATTATATGGACGCGGACGGCGCCTATGACACCGGTAAGGAAGATACATCCGGAGACTATATTGACGAAGGCTCCGGAGATGAAATGATGGAAGAAGATATAGTCATTGCAGACTGATAAGGGAGGAGAGGCGTTATGATCATCAGAAACGGACAGGTTTTTCAGGAAGACGGAACATTCCGCAGGGAAGACATCTATATTGACGGGAATCACAGAATCACAGACTCTGAAGATAAGGTAACGGACAAAACAGAAATAAACGCAGAAGGACTTCTGGTGATCCCGGGGCTGGTGGATATCCACAGCCACGGCGCATACGGATACGATTTCTCCGACGGGAACGCGGAAGGACTGAAAGAGATCCTGCGCTATGAGAAACGCAGCGGGATCACATCCTACTGTCCCACTTCCATGACACTTCCCCGGGAGCGTCTGGAGAAGATATTCAACAGCATTAACGATGCGGGAACAGGAGAGGATATGGCGGCTGTCCGCGGCATTAACATGGAAGGCCCCTTCCTTGATCCGAAGAAGAAAGGCGCTCATCTGGAAGAATGGATCTGCCGTCCTGATGCGGAGTATTTCCGGGAACTGAACAGGCTGTCCGGAAACAGGGTGAAACTGGTGACGCTGGCGCCGAATATGGACGGCGCAATGGAGTTTATCCGTGAAGTGCATGACGAGGTGTGCATCTCCCTGGGCCATACGGGAGCGGGTTATGACTGCTCAGCACAGGCCATGAGGCTGGGCGCCCATCATCTGACACATCTTTATAACGCCATGCCGCCTCTGGCGCACAGAGAACCGGGACTGATCGGCGCGGCCGTGGACGATCCCCAGTGTATGGCGGAACTGATCTGCGACGGTTATCATATCCATCCCTCTGCGGTACGGATCGCTTTCCGGCTGTTCGGCCCTGAGAGGATGATACTGATCAGCGACTCCATGAGAGCAGTGGGAATGGAAGACGGCGAATATGAACTGGGTGGACAGAAAGTGATCATGAAGAACAGGAAGGCCACGCTGGAAGACGGAACCCTTGCCGGTTCGGCGACGAATCTTTTTGACTGTATGCGCAAGGCCGTTGAATTCGAAATTCCTGTGGAGCAGGCCATTTTTGCCGCAACCAG
Source organism: Candidatus Blautia excrementigallinarum (assembly GCA_019119235.1). Taxonomy (GTDB): domain Bacteria; phylum Bacillota; class Clostridia; order Lachnospirales; family Lachnospiraceae; genus Blautia_A; species Blautia_A excrementigallinarum. Next base: position 3,838 of record DWXL01000106.1, read on the forward strand.
GAATCCGGCGAAGAGCATCGGCATCTACGATCAGGTGGGCTCCATCCGGCCGGGCAAGGAAGCGGACCTTCTTCTGGTGACAGCGGACCTTGAATTGAAGAAAGTTATCTGACATTAAGGCGGTTTACAGGATTACTGTAAACCGCAGTTAAATTGCACCGTTTAAGTACGAAAACAGGTGTTGTATTTCAGAGTCAAATGAAGTATGATGAAATGTGAAAGTTTTGGTAAGCTGTCCGGCAGAATCTGCATAGAAGGACAGATGCGATAAGATAAATGACAGATGGAGAAACAGACAGATGGATAAGAGGGTCTTGCGCGAGCGAATGCGCAAAAAACAGCAGCAGCTTAGAAGAAGAAGGATGATGCGCCTTGCCGGATATGTGATCGGTCTTGTTCTGGTGATCGTATTTGTGGTAAGAGGAATTATCCTTCCCATAGCTCATAAGATTGGCGGAGAGACTGACAAACCGACAGAGATACAGGCGGAGGCTACTTCCACAGAGGTTGTGGAGGCGGATCCGGACGCGGCGATCCGTAAGCCGCTCAAAGGAAGCGGGCTTGTGACGAAGGCCTCCGATCTTACTTCCGGATGGCATGAGAACGAGCAGGGCAAATGGTATCAGAATACGGACGGTACATATTATGCAGGCGGTTTCCAGGAAATCGACGGCGCCACCTACTCATTCGACGATAACGGATATATACAGACCGGCTGGGTGACCAGGGGATTCGACGATCTGTATTTCAACGAAGACGGAACATATAATCCCGACGAACATAAGACCAGGATCGCCCTCACCTTTGACGACGGTCCTGGAGAATATACCGACCAGCTTCTGGACTGCCTGGAGGAGAACAACGCTCATGCGACTTTCTTTATGCTGGGACAGAACGTGGGTGAATGGGAATCCACAGTGCAGCGTATGGTGGACATCGGCTGCGAGATCGGCAACCACAGTTACGATCACCCGTCCCAGACCCTTCTGAACATGTCTTCAGAGGAGGTTAGTTCTCAGTTCCAGAGAACAGACGAAGCGCTGATGAAGGCCTGCGGACAGGCGGCAACTGTTGCCAGGGCGCCCTACGGAGCGGCAGACCAGAATACTTTTGATATTGTACAGAAGCCGTTCTTCATGTGGTCTCTGGATACTCAGGACTGGTCTCTGATGAACGCAGATGCGGACTATAACGCGGTTATGAACGGGGATCTTACCGACGGTTCCATTATCCTGATGCACGATATCCATGAACCTTCCGTACAGGCGGCCATCCGCCTGATCCCGGATCTGGTGGAGAAGGGATATAAGCTGATGACAGTCAGCGAGCTTGC
>DWXL01000014.1 GCA_019119235.1 Candidatus Blautia excrementigallinarum
TGGTATGACGGGCATGCCGTCAGTCTGTGGTGAAAGTCCCCAAGGGGCGTAGTTGCCAACGAACCCCATAGCGACTCCCAAGGTTTACATCGTGAGGTGTGGGCGAGAAGAAAGGATAGCGAAATCGTAGCCTGACGGATAGAAACCTGATATAAGGCGTACATGGCGGATAAGCTGGCCAGAGACAGTGAAGTCCTAAAGGCAACCGTAACCCGTATACGTAGATCAGGCAGGCAGACGAGGAAAGACTGGCAGGCTTATCCCGTGAGGTCTCACAGGCGGTGAAATTCACCGTAGTAACAACGAACTGTGAGAAGTCAGCAGAGGCCATAGTAGGCAAAGCCCTGAAATAGGCGTTGCTGAAGGGCCGAACAACGTAATCGTGTAATCAAATGTATGTCCCATGGAATACCTGACAGCAGGAAAGGCGAAACGTAAATGAGCAGGTACTGCGTAACTTATGGCAAATCCATAGGAACGGAAAGGAGAAAGCACACAAGGCAATGTCGGAGCTGTTGGAAAAGATACTGTCCAAGGACAACATGAACACCGCATACAAAAGAGTCTGCGCCAATAAAGGTGCGGAAGGAGTAGATGAGGTAACAGTTGAAGAACTCGGTGATTATATCAAAGAGAACTGGGCTCGTATCAGGAATCAAATCAGGAGCAGGGAATATAAACCCCAGCCGGTCAGGAGGGTGGAAATACCGAAACCAAACGGTGGAGTGAGAAAACTGGGAATCCCGACCGTAATGGATCGGGTGATTCAGCAAGGTATCGTGCAGGTAATAAGCCCCATGTGTGAGCCTTTGTTCTCGGAATGGAGCTACGGCTTCAGACCGAACCGAAGCTGTGAAATGGCAATCAGGCAGCTGCTTGTATATTTAAATGAGGGATATGAGTGGATAGTAGATATCGACCTGGAGAAATTCTTTGATAACGTACCACAGGATAAGCTGATGAGCCTGGTCCATGACATTATCAACGATGGGGATACAGAATCCTTAATCCGTAAGTATCTGAAAGCTGGAGCCATGACGCCGCAGGGATACAAGGAAACCAAACTCGGAACCCCGCAGGGCGGAAATTTGTCGCCGTTGTTGTCAAACATCATGCTGAATGAACTGGATAAAGAACTGGAAACAAGAGGGCTTCGATTCACAAGATACGCCGATGACTGTGTCATTGCGGTAAAGAGTGAATCGAGTGCGAAAAGAGTGATGCGAACGGTGTCGGACTGGATACAGAGGAAACTGGGGTTAAAGGTCAACATGACAAAGACTCATATCACAAGGCCGACAAAGTTGAAGTATCTTGGATTCGGATTCTATAAGGACAGCAAAACAAAGGAATGGAAGTGCAGATCCCATCAGGATTCAGTGAAGAAATTCAAAGACAGGCTGAAAGAACTGACCTGTAGAAAAATGCCGGGGACAGTCACAAGTAAGATTGAGAAAATCAATCAGGCGACGAGAGGATGGATTAACTATTACGCTCTTGGTTCCATGAAAACAGCAATGGCAGAGATAGACGCACATTTAAGAACAAGACTCAGAGTAATCATCTGGAAACAATGGAAAGTTCCAAGCAAACGGCAATGGGGATTGCAGAAACTTGGAATTGGGAAAGACCTTGCAAGACTGACAGCGTATTGTGGAGACCGCTATTACTGGGTTGTGACTAAGACATGCGTTGGCAGGGCAATCTCTAAAGAGACGTTAGCCAGAGCAGGGCTTATAAGCTGTCTTGATTATTACAATGAGCGTCATGCTTTGAAGTTATGTTGAACCGCCGTATGCCGAACGGCATGTACGGTGGTGTGAGAGGGGAGAGGAAATCTCCCCTACTCGATCGCAAGTGTGCCCGGCTGTCAGACGGTAAAATCCGTCGCAGGGTTTGCAAAAAGAAGATGACAAAAAAAGTTGTCATTTCATATTGACAAATATAGTTGTCAATGATATGATGAACATGACAAGAAAAGTTGTCAAATAATCCGCGGAAAAGTTCAGAAAGGAGATGGTTCTGTGCCTTTATTAAATCAGTTAAAAGAATACCGCACAAGGCTGGGGGTTAATCAGACAGAGCTGGGAAGATTGGCAGGAGTATCCAGACAGACCATCAGTCTTATAGAGAGAGGAGATTATTCGCCCTCAGTAACACTGGCGCTGAAGCTGGCCAGGATTTGCAACGTAAGTGTAGAAGATATTTTCAGTTATGAGGAGGATGAACAATGAGGAATAACAGGAAGAAAACCAATGCTTATTTAAAATTGGCGATGATCACACTGATCTCAGCGGCTGCGGGAGCAGTCTTTGGATTCGCTATGTTCTGGTTTGTCGGGGGCGGAGAGGCGGAACCGGCGATCCGTTCCGTTTACAGCTGGATGCAGACGGCAAGTCTTCCGGTCATGGCGGCGATCACTGTTCTGGCCGTTGCCGCGGGAGAGATCTATATCAGAAAACTGAAGGATCTCAACATGAGAATGCTCCATGCGGATGATGAGGAATGTGATGCTTTGGACTATGAGGAGGAGAAGACAGGGGCCGTCGGCATGAATATCAGTATTCTGGTCCAGGGGTTGGCCTTCGTGTTTCTTTCCTTCGGATATTCCTCGGAATATCTTGGAATTTCGGACGCTGTCACGAGGCGTTTCCTCATTACCTGTATCCTGTTTATCTTCTGCACGGTATATGAGGGATTTTGGCAGGTACGCTATGTGAAAGCTATCCAGATCGGACATCCCTATATGAAAAAAGCGGATCCCTCCTCCAGGAAATTCCAGAAGCAGTGGATCGACTGCTGCGACGAGGCGGAAAAGGAGATGATCTATCAGAGTTCATACAGAACTTATATGATACTGAATCAGACCATCCCCTTTCTGATCGCGATCACGATGCTGTGCCATCTGTTTTTCCAGACCGGAATACTTGCCGTGCTGGCGGTAGCCGCGATATGGCTTCTGGTATCCTTTACCTACACCAGTTCCTGTGTTTCGGTAAAAAGGAAAAAAATAGAAAGATAAGAGTTTCAGGCAGTTTTCTTTACAAGCAGTTCATGCATAACGATCATGAATATAAGGATCGCCAGCATATAGAACGGAAACAGTGAAACGCTGATATGATTGGCGATCAGCCCGAAAAGCGGCGGCATCAGCAGAGTTCCCACGTAGGCGCTGGCCATCTGGACGCCGATCACAGCCTGGGACCGTTCTGCCCCGAAATGTGCCGGGGTGGAGTGGATGATGCAGGGATAGACCGGCGCGCATCCAAGCCCGATGATGATCAGTCCGGCAAGGGAACCGGTCTGTCCAAAGGGAAGGATCATAATAAGTACTCCAAGCCCGATGAGACACTGCCCCATACGGATCATCTGCACGTCATTCAGTTTCATGGTGATAAATCCGCTTAAAGCGCGGCCGGCGGTGATGCCGATGAAAAACAGCCCGGCAAATCTGGCGGCCGTTTCCGAAGAGATCCCTCTGTACAGATGAAGATAACTGCTGGCCCAGAGGATCGCCGTCTGCTCCACAGCGCAGTAGCAGAAAAAACAGATCATAACCTCCTTCGCCCCTGGGATCTGTATGATCTCTTTCAGGGAAAGAGATCCGGTCTGTATCTCGCGGCCGTTTTCATCTGTGAGAGTGGGCCGTCCTTTCCACAGGGGCAGGGTAAATACAAGGATCAGTGTCAGGAAGACCTGCAAAACAGAGATGATCCGGTATCCTCCGGTCCATCCCATCCCGCCGGTCAGAGCGAAGTTCATGATATACGGTCCGGCAGTGGCGCCAAGTCCCCACATACAGTGGAGCCAGCTCATATGATGGCTTTTGTAATGAAGAGCCACATAGTTGTTCAGGGAGGCGTCAACGCTTCCCGCTCCCAGACCATAGGGAACGGCCCAGAGACAGAGCATCCAGAAGGACGTGCTGACGGAAAAGCCGAAGAGCGCAGCCGCCGTCATCCCCACGCTGATGGCAGTGACTTTTCCGGTTCCCAGTCTCCTGGTGAGCCGGTCGCTCTGGAGGCTGGATATGATCGTACCGAAGGCGATGATCATGGAGATGATCCCCGCGTAGGAGATGGGTACGTTCCATTCTCTGTAAATGGACGGCCAGGCGGAGCCCAGCAGGGAATCCGGAAGCCCTAAACTGATAAATGAGATATAAATGATCACAAGCAGAAGCTGAAACATTCTCTGGTACCTCCTTTTGCCGCCTTTCTGTCTTACGGCGGCACGATAAAAATTCTGTTCACGGTATAGAATAATACCGTCTCTTTTTTCTTGATTCAATCTCAAAACAGACTTATAATATAACAAAACCGACT
>DWXL01000107.1 GCA_019119235.1 Candidatus Blautia excrementigallinarum
CCCCGTCCTTATGGACGGGGATTTCCTTTCTGGTTTTCGAATTTGGGTTCGCAGGTCAGCTCGATACCCAGCCTGCGGAATTCCAGGATGTCTACGGAAGACAGCATTACGGAAGTGTGCGCCTGACAACCTTTCAGTTTGCGGAGCTGTTCCAGGGCAAGGCGTGCTTCCGGATTGCTGGCGGCGCTTACAGAAAGGGCGATCAGCGTTTCGTCAGAATGAAGACGGGGATTCTTGCTTCCCAGGTATCTTGTCTTCAGTTCCTGGATAGGATGAATGGCTTCGGGGGAGATCACATGATGTTCGTGATCGATCCCGGCCAGAACCTTCAGCGCGTTCAGAAGAAGGGCGGCGGAAGCGCCCAGAAGGTCGGAGGTCTTTCCGTGTACGATCTGTCCGTCGGGTAGTTCCAGAGCCGCGGCGGGACCGCCGGTCTTTTTCTCTATTTCCAGGCTGACGGGAACGACTTTGCGGTCTTCCAGAGAGGCGTGGGCCTGTTTCAGGAGAAGTTCGATCTTGCGGACTTCTTCTTCTTTGCCTTCACCGGAGACAAAGGCCGCGCAGCTCTTGTAGTAGCGGCGGATGATCTCCTGGCGGGACGCCTCGCGGCATACCTCGTCGTCAATGATACAGTTGCCAGCCATGTTCACGCCCATATCGGTAGGTGATTTGTAAGGGCAGTTTCCCATGATCTTCTCGAACATTGCCTGCAGTACGGGGAAAATCTCCACGTCGCGGTTATAGTTGACGGTGGTTTCCCCATAGGCCTCCAGATGGAAGGGATCGATCATATTGACGTCGTTAAGATCGGCGGTTGCCGCCTCATAGGCCAGGTTCACCGGATGCTTCAGCGGGATGTTCCAGATGGGGAAGGTTTCAAACTTCGCGTATCCGGCGCAGATCCCTCTCTTGTATTCGTGATAGAGCTGGGAAAGGCAGGTGGCCATTTTGCCGCTTCCGGGTCCGGGAGCAGTTACCACGACAAGAGGTCTGGTGGTCTCGATGTATTCATTTCTTCCGTATCCCTCGTCGCTGACGATCAGAGACGTATTGCTGGGATAGCCGGGAATGCTGTAATGAAGGAAAACGCGGATCCCCAGTTTTTCCAGTCTCGCGCGGAAGCGGTCGGCGCTTTCCTGTCCGGCGTAGCGCGTAATGCATACGCTGCCAACATAAAGGCCCCGTTCTGTAAAGGCGTCTATAAGGCGGAGCACATCCATATCATATGTGATACCCAGATCTCCGCGCATTTTATTCTTGTCAATATCAGCCGCACTGATGACAATGACGATCTCCGCCTGGTCGCTGAGCTGCATCAGCATACGCAGCTTGCTGTCAGGCTCGAAGCCGGGAAGAACTCTGGAGGCGTGGTAGTCGTCAAATAATTTCCCGCCGAATTCCAGATACAGCTTATTGCCGAACTTGCCGATCCTTTCCCGTATATGTTCTGACTGCATTGTAAGGTACTTCTCGTTGTCAAATCCAATTTTCATAAGTTCATTTCCTTTCCTCGTCACAATCAGCCGTCAGTATTGTCTGCCGCTGTCATGCACATAGTATACTACAAAAATAAGAAAAATGGGAATTTTTTTTCGCCTCGGATCAATATTATTTTTATGTCGGAAGCAGGGGGCGGGAGTATTGAATTATTTGTTGATTTATCAGAGAAATCTCTTTATAATAAAGAAGATAACAACAGGAGGAAAAGAATGAATAATCATATGGATGATCGGAACGACGGAAACCGTCCGAACCGAAATAACCCGAAAAACCAGGGACCGAACAGAAACCGCCAGTCCATTCTGGCTTTTTTGATTTGTCTCCTTATTACGCTGGTGTGTCTCAGCTTCGTGACAGATATGATGAGCGGTGACTCCAGCGAGATCACTTATGACGAATTTATTGAGATGGTAGATAAGGATCAGGTGAAGGAAGTAACGCTTCAGTCCGGCGTACTGACAGTGGAACCGAAGATCCAGGAATCTTTTTACCAGAATGTGACTTACCGTGTGAACCAGATGGAAAGTGTGGACGCCTTGACGGAGCGTCTGGAAGGAAAAGGTATTACTTTCCATTATGAACAGCCCGACGCGGTGGGTGAATTTGTTTCCATGATGGTAAGCATCCTTCTTCCCACAATAGTCATGTTTCTGATGCTGATGTTTTTCATGCGACGCATGAACAAAGGCGGAGGCGGAATCATGGGCGTAGGCAAGAGCCGCGCCAGGAGCTATGTCCAGAAGGAGACAGGAGTTACATTTAAGGATGTGGCAGGGCAGGACGAGGCCAAGGAGTCTCTCCAGGAGGTTGTGGATTTCCTTCATAATCCGGGGAAATATACAGCCATCGGAGCCAAGCTTCCCAAGGGCGCGCTTCTTGTGGGACCGCCCGGAACCGGTAAAACGCTTCTTGCCAAAGCGGTGGCCGGAGAGGCGAACGTTCCTTTCTTTTCCCTGTCCGGATCAGAATTTGTGGAGATGTTCGTGGGCGTGGGTGCGTCCCGTGTCCGGGACCTTTTTGAAGAGGCCAAGAAAAACGCCCCATGTATTATTTTTATCGACGAGATCGACGCTATCGGCAAGAGCCGTGATTCCCATTACGGAGGGAACGACGAGAGAGAACAGACGCTGAACCAGCTCCTTGCGGAGATGGACGGATTCGATACTTCCAAGGGACTTCT
>DWXL01000108.1 GCA_019119235.1 Candidatus Blautia excrementigallinarum
CTTTCTCTGGCGGGGTGTATTGCCCTGATCGTATTATGCGGAAAGGGAATCTATCAGGCCGGGAATTATCATCCTGTTCATAACTATCAGAAGGTTCCGGACGAAGTGGCGGGAATCTGCGATATGGTAAAACAGGACGCCGGCGATATGCCTTTCATGCTTGCGGCGGACAACTATATCGGCCCTTATGTCCGGGTCTACGATCCATCTATTTCCATGATGTTTAACCGTGAATGGAGGGGTGGATACGGAGCCGGGTCCAACAGGCTTTATCTGGAAATTAATGCTCCAGTGTTCAATTACCGCAATATCGCTTCAGTGGGCAGGGGAACTTTCTGCAACTATCTGGTTGTCAAAATTCCTAATGAAGAACAGAAAAAGGAAATGGAAATGTACGGTTACCAGGAATTGGGAACTGTAGGACGTTATAGTGTGTATCGTCTGGGGGATTCGGCGGATGCCGTGAAAAATCCACTCCTGTATCCGGAAGAGTATGGAAGGGCCTGACAGATTTAACGCTTTACTTCAATAAAATCCTGTGATAAGATAGAAAATGTTTCCGGGATATTCCGGATATCAGACATCAACAGGAACGGCACAGATGATGCCGGTATACGAGGAGAGTAATATGTGTGGTATAGTAGGATTTACAGGAAACCATCAGGCGGCGCCGATCCTGCTGGACGGCCTTTCCAAGCTAGAATACAGGGGCTATGATTCTGCCGGACTGGCGATCCGTGATGGTGAAAAGAATGTAGAAGTGATCAAGGCAAAGGGCAGACTGAAAGCCCTGAAAGAAAAGACAAACAACGGAGAGTCTGTTCCGGGAACGTGCGGAATCGGACATACACGCTGGGCTACCCACGGCGAGCCTTCCGAGACAAACGCCCATCCCCATGTGAGTGACGACGGGAATGTTGTGGCGGTTCATAACGGAATCATCGAAAATTACCAGGAACTGAAGGAAAAGCTTCTGCGCAAGGGATATAAGTTTTATTCTTCTACGGATACGGAAATCGCAGTGAAACTGGTGGATTATTATTACAAAAAATACGAAGGAACGCCGGTGGACGCCATTAACCACGCAATGGTCCGCATCAGAGGTTCCTATGCCATGGCGCTGATGTTCCGGGAATATCCGGAAGAGATTTTCGTTGCAAGAAAAGACAGCCCCATGATCCTTGGAGTGGCGGACGGGGAATCTTATATTGCCTCCGACGTTCCGGCAATCCTGAAATATACAAGAAATGTATACTATATCGGAAATATGGAGATGGCCTGTGTCAAAAAAGGCGAGATCATCTTCTATAATCTGGACGGTGATGAGATCCAGAAAGAAATGAAGACCATTGAATGGGATGCGGAAGCTGCGGAGAAAGCGGGATTCGAGCATTTCATGATGAAGGAGATTCATGAGCAGCCAAAAGCTGTGGCAGATACCCTGAATTCGGTTGTGAAAGACGGAATGATCGACCTTTCTGACGTGGGGCTTTCTGACGAGGAGATCAGGGAAATCAGCCAGATCTATATTGTGGCCTGCGGTTCTGCCTATCATGTGGGGATGGCGGCGCAGTACGTGTTTGAAGATATGGCGAAGATTCCTGTCCGCGTAGAACTTGCTTCAGAGTTCCGTTACAGAAAACCGCTGCTGGACAAGGACGGTCTGGTGATCGTGATCAGTCAGTCCGGGGAGACGGCGGACAGTCTGGCTGCTCTCAGGGAAGCAAAAATAAAAGGAATCCGTACTCTGGGTATTGTGAATGTGGTCGGTTCATCTATCGCCAGGGAGGCAGATAAAGTATTCTATACCCTGGCGGGTCCTGAGATCTCTGTTGCCACTACCAAGGCGTACAGCACCCAGCTGATCGCAGCCTATGTACTTGCTGTTCAGTTCGCGAAGGTAAGAGGAGAAATTACAGAAGAAGAGTGCGGCGCATATATCGCTGAGCTTCAGAAGATTCCGGAAAAGATCGAGAGGATCATTGAGGATAAGGAACGGCTGCAGTGGTTTGCCGCCAAGCAGGCCAATGCCCGGGACATCTTCTTTATCGGAAGAGGAATCGATTATGCGATCTGTATGGAAGGCAGTCTGAAAATGAAAGAGATCAGCTACATCCATTCAGAAGCATATGCGGCAGGAGAACTGAAACATGGAACGATTTCCCTTATTGAGGACGGCACCCTTGTGATCGGCGTCCTGACACAGCCGGAGCTGTATGAAAAAACAGTCAGCAATATGGTGGAGTGCAGGAGCCGCGGCGCATATCTTATGGGCCTTACCACTTTTGGTAATTATAATATTGAAGATACCGCTGATTTTACGGTCTATATTCCGAAGACAGACCCGCATTTTGCAACTTCTCTGGCGGTGATACCTCTTCAGCTGATGGGGTATTATGTCAGTGTGGCGAGAGGTCTGGATGTGGATAAGCCGAGAAACCTTGCGAAGAGTGTTACGGTAGAATAACACTGGATTCCGTATGATCAGGTGATTGAAAATAAAAAGACTGCCCGGAAACTGAGAGAAACAGTTTACCGGACAGTTTTTTTTATTTCATGGGATAATCATCGGATGAAATTCGTCATTGTGACCGCCTCTTTTTCAGGCAGTCCGTATTTCTCTTTTCCAAGAGCGATGCTCTTCATAAGGAAAGACATATTCCGTGCGAGAACACGCATGGTCAGAAGTCCCTCTTCATCCTGGGCAGCTTCGCCCTCCAGCCTTCCATGTATGCTGTTCCAGTAGCGGCTGGATGCTACCGGCATTCCGCTGATGGTAAAGAATTTGTTCAGCTCATCGAAGGTTGCCGATAACCCGCCTCTTCTTGCACAGACAACGCTTGCGCCCACTTTCATGGTCTTGTCAAAAGAAGTGCTGTAGAACAGCCTTGTGAGAAGGGCGACCAGAGTGGCGTTGGCGGAGGCGTAATACACGGGGCTTCCCACGACCAGACCGTCGCATTCCTCGAATTTCGGCGCGATTTCATTTACAATGTCATCGAATACACATTTCCCTTTTTCTGAACAGGCGCCGCAGGCAATACAGCTCCGGATGCCTTTGTTTCCAACATGTATGATCTCAGTTTCAATTCCTTCCTGATTGAAGATCTTTTCCATTTCCTTCAACGCAATTGACGTGTTTCCGTTCTTGCGCGGACTTCCGTTCAACATTAATACTTTCATGGTAAAACCTCCTGTCATGCTGTTGTGATGTTTCCTTTGTGATTTTATTATAACTCTTTTTCCGGCTTTTGCAAAATTTATTTATCTGTGGAATAGCGTCAGGGCACAACGAGGGCAGGTTGTCTTTTATATACGGATACATGAGATCTATCTGGAAATCTCTTATACAGACGCGGATCTGAACTGGATGGATAAGAAGAGCCGCAGCCGCGGAATGGGCGGTACTAATAAGGAACTTGCGCCGTCCTGTCCGGGAGCTGTATTAAAAGAAGGAAAAAGATTTCCGGCAGATGCAACGGAGAAAGAATTAAATGCCTGGGCAGAAGGATTTGGAATTTGAATAATTTAAATGTAAAAAACAGTTGACAGCCTGGTGAAAGAGTGGTAT
>DWXL01000109.1 GCA_019119235.1 Candidatus Blautia excrementigallinarum
GCCGAATGACGTACCTTTACGTAATTCATCAGTTCTTCAAAACTACTGAAACGTATTGCATATGACGCGTACTGATCCGCCTGTCCGGTCTTGATACATGCTTTCAGACGATTCTTGAGTTCTTTCTCGTAACTGTTGTGTTCCACAAGGGACCCCTTAAACGTCCTGTTGTGCGGAAAAGTGAAATAGTCCGCAATGTAGTGAAGTATTTCGCCCAGTCTTCTCCAGAACACCCTGTCGCTGAGATCCGTCCTGTTATCCTCCACCAGGATCTGGAGTTTGCTCTGAACCTCGTCAAAAGTGCCAAAAAACTCATGCCTCTTCGTAACAAAAGACGGTCTGATATCCGGGAGGATATTTCCCAGACAGAAAGCTTTCCTGTGAGACTGAAGGCTCCAGGAGTCTGTCATCTGGTCTGCAAGATAACGTCCAAGGAGTATATGTGATTTTTTTCTCAAAATTACACTTCTTTCTTTTTATAAGCAGTGTTTCCTGTTACCATCACTTACTATAGCAGATAATCATGATTTTTTCAAATAAAGATTTTGTAAATTTTTGAAGAAAATATGTACAAAATTACTTATGAAAGATTTCTCCGGCTTTGTCCGCAAAACGTTTCCCGAAAATCCGGAAAGTCTCCCGGCTGTTCTCATAATGTCCCTCCACCGCGTCAAGAGCCACCGGCCCCAGATGAATATATGGTTTTCCCAGAGACGAGCCCCCTGAATAGATCAGCATTCCTTTTACCAGCATATGACCGATCAGCGTCATAACGGCAATATCGCCGCCGCCCTGCGCAAAATGGGCGGTAGAGTAAACTCCGCCGAGTTTTCCAGCCAGACTGATCCCGGCGCTGTCCACATCAAACCATTTTTTCATCTGCCAGCAGGTGCTTGCCAGATATGTAGGAGTCCCGAATATCACGCCGTCGCTGGATGCGATATACTCTGTATCCAGAGGTTCCTCAATGGAAAAAAGCCTTGCTTCCCCGCCTTCTGAACGGATTCCTGCGGCGATCTCTTCGCCCATTTCTTTTGTGTGTCCTGTTTTGCTGTAATAAATAATTGAAATTTTCATTGTATCCACCTCTCTTTCGTTTATTATATCATGACTGCCTGCAGTCATGACAGATAAAATTCAACTGAAATAAAATACTGAAATAAAGGTATACAATCGGATAGGGGAAGTTCCTTCCCCATCCGATCCCCGCAATACCCGGGCAGCCCCCGGCCATGGTACTTATCCGATTTTCTGAACTGTCATGGAGACAGGACCGTAGAAATATGGATTGCCGTCTCCTGTTACCTGCAGTGTGGACGGAGCGGACGCCGCCTGAACGATCTGGGAAAACGAAACCGTAGCTGTATCCGCCGCGCTGTTGAAAGTATGCTGTACGGTTGTTCCCGGCACGATCGTTCCGTCCTGTTCAAGATTAAGAGTCACCGTCAGGGGGAACGACGCTCCTGTACCCGGAGCAAGCGCGCTCTGGAAGGATACATTGTAGAACCCCGGTTCCTGCAGCGTCACCGCAGGACTGTTCTGATCATGGGTAACTGCCGTTCCATTCTGAGAGGCGTTCCTGTCAAGGATCAGATCCGTTCCTGTGGTTCCCGCCTGCGGCGGCGTGGAATATGCTGACAGGAACTGCGCTTCCTGGGCCGCCGGTCCTGTAGGACCAGTTGCTCCTGTTGGACCCGCTGCTCCCGTGGGGCCTGTCGCTCCCGTTGGACCCGTCGGGCCTTCCGGTCCTGTAGGGCCTGCTGCTCCTGTTGGGCCTGCTGCTCCCGTGGGACCTGCTGCTCCTGTAGGACCGGTCGTTCCCGTTGGACCTGTCGCTCCTGTGGGTCCTGCTGCTCCTGTTGGGCCTGCTGCTCCTGTGGAACCCGCTGCTCCTGTTGGGCCTGCTGCTCCCGTGGGACCCGCAGGGCCTTCCGGTCCTGTGGAACCGGTCGCTCCTGTGGGACCTGTCGCTCCTCCCGACGGACCCATGGCTCCCGTGGGGCCCGTCGCTCCTGTGGGGCCTGTGGCTCCCGTTGGCCCCGTCGCTCCTGTGGGACCCGTCGCCCCTGTGGGACCTGAAGGACCGGGCGGCGGACATGGCCTGCAGGGTCCGCAGGGATTACATCCGCAGGACTGCTCTTCCATATCCTGATCTCTTCTATTATTAAACCAAAGCATTCTTTTCTCCTTCAAACCGTTTATTTCCCTATATCATATGCTTTTAACGGGTCCTTGTTCACTGCATTTTCCATTTCCGCTCACTCACATCCGTCAATTCTTACAATTCCGGACAAAAATATCATTTTTCTATTGTGTATTTTTATGGAACAAGTTAAAATGTAAAAGAATACTAATAAAGGGGGACAATTTTATGTCTTGGAAAAGCAAAAAGGAGCAGACAGTTCCGGCTAAGAAAAAAGATCTTACCAAACTGAAAACTCCCCATACTTATGCGATCATCTTCTTCGTGGTGATCTTCTGCTGGCTCCTTACCTTCCTGATCCCGGCAGGTAAATTCAGCACTCATACCATCGAATACACTGACGCCAACGGTGACACCGCCACCAGAACTGTCCTTATGGCGGACACGTTCCGCTACAGTTATAATCTGGATACAGATTTTGTGGCTCAGGCCCTTACCGATATCAGTAAGGATACCGCCCTTATGGAAGAGCTGGAAGTAGATCCCGACGGTCTGGCAGCTCTTATGGAGACAGACTCCTCCGCATGGACCCAGGCTGATCTTGACGCCGTGGGACTGAGCGATGATGAAATGTACTCCATGTACGGCGAAGAATTCTATGATACCAGCAAGAAACTTCACAAAACAGCCAAAATCTGGGGAACTGACGACTTCGGCGGATTCGGTTTCCTGAATTATGTTTTTGAAGGTCTTGTAACCGGAGACCGTTCCGGCTCCGCAGTAGGTATCTGCGCGCTGATCCTGGTTGTGGGCGGCGCTTTCGGTATCATTATGAAGACAGGCGCCATTGACGCGGGTATCTACGCGTTCATCAAAAAGACAAAAGGTCTGGAACGACTGGCTCTGCCCCTTCTGTTCATCCTTTTCTCTCTTGGCGGCGCGACCTTCGGTATGGCTGAAGAATGTATTCCTTTTGCCATGATCATGGTACCCTTTGTTATAGCACTGGGCTACGACTCCATTGTGGCAGTAACCGTCACCTATGTTGCGTCCCAGGTGGGTAACGCCGTATCCTGGATGAGCCCCTTCTCTGTGGCGGTTGCCCAGGGTATCGCCGGGGTTCCGGTTCTTTCCGGCGCAACTTTCCGTCTCATTATGTGGGTTACAGTAACGCTTGCTTCCGCAGCCTTCATGATGGTATACGCGGAACGCATCCGCAAGACTCCGGAAAAATCTGTTGTATACGCAGGCGACGCATATTTCCGCGACCGTATGGACGCTGTAACGGATGAAGAGAGAGAATTCAACCTCGGACATAAGCTGATCCTTCTGGAAATGCTGGCAGTCCTTATCTGGATCATCTGGGGAGTTACCCAGAAAGGCTTCTACATTCCGGAAATCGCCTCCCAGTTCTTTGTAATGGGCTTTGTTGCCGGCGTTATCGCCATAATCTTCAAGCTTAACGGTATGACGATCAACGGAATGGCTTCCGCATTCCAGGGAGGCGTTGCTGATCTGGCCGGTACCGCAGTCGTTGTCGGTATGGCGAAAGGTATCCTTCTTGTACTGGGCGGATCCGACGCGGATGTGGCATCCACACTGAACACCATCCTGTACGCTATCGGTACTGCTCTTGAAGGAGTCCCCTCTTTCATCGGAGCATGGTTCATGTATATCTTCCAGAGTCTCTTCAACCTGGTTGTAACATCCAACTCCGGACAGGCGGCTCTCACCATGCCGATCATGGCTCCGCTTTCTGATCTGGTCGGCGTTCCCCGTCAGATCGCGGTTCTGGCTTACCAGCTGGGCGCCGGCTTCGTGGACGCGTTCACACCGGTATCTGCCAGCCTTATTGGCGTACTTGGCGTTGCAAGGATCGAATGGGGCAAATGGGCCAAATTCCAGATCAAGATGCAGGCGTTCTTCTTTATCATGGGTACCATTATCATAGCGATCGCTGTGGCAATGAACTTCCAGTAAATTTATTTCATAAAATCATCTGCACAAGTCTCTCATCTATATGAGGGACTTGTGTTGTAATAAGAAAGGCAGGAACAGATATGGGAATGGTTAAGATCATCAGAAACGCAAAAGTATATCAGCCGGAATACGCCGGAGTAAAAGATATCCTTATTCTCGGAGATAAGATCGCCGCTGTGGGCGAGAATCTGAAAGCCGATTTCGGCGGCGCGCTGAAGGCAGAAGAAATAAACGGGGAAGGCATGGCTGCTGTGCCCGGATTCATTGACAGCCATGAGCATATCCTGGGCGGCGGAGGCGAAGGCGGCTTCCATACCAGAACGCCCGAGGCCGGACTGAAAGACCTTACAATGAACGGCATCACTACAGTGGTGGGATGTATCGGCACAGACGGTGTGGGCAGAGATATGACGGCCCTTCTGGCAAAGGCCCACGGCCTTGAGAACGAAGGCGTCACCACCTATACTTACACCGGGGCCTATCAGGTTCCTGTCCCTACTCTCACCGGCAGTCTTATGAAGGATATCATGATGCTGGATAAAGTGATCGGCGTAGGCGAAGTGGCCATTTCCGACCACCGGTCCTCACAGCCTTCTTTTGAGGAATTT
>DWXL01000110.1 GCA_019119235.1 Candidatus Blautia excrementigallinarum
TTTTTTTACAAAGATTTTACAGGAGCGGGATTTTGAATTTTACGTTCCGATCATAAAATAGCACTTGTCAATGAGGAAAACAACTGAATAAAGAAATATAAGAAGAGGAGACTATTTATCATGAAGAAAAAAATTGTAAGTGTTTTAACAGCAGCTATGATCGGAACCACAGCATTCGCATCCGTAGTAAGCGCGGCAAGCGGAACGATCAACGTAATTTCCCGTGAGGATGGTTCCGGTACACGAGGCGCTTTCATCGAGCTGTTCGGCATCGAGGAAGAGAAAGACGGCGAGAAAGTTGATATGACAACTCAGGACGCCAGCATCACAAACAGCACTTCCGTTATGATGACAACTGTAGCCGGTGACGAGAACGCCATCGGATATATCTCTCTTGGTTCTCTGAACGATACCGTTAAGGCTGTAAAGATCGACGGAGCTGAGGCTACCGCAGAGAACGTTGCCGACGGTACATATAAGGTATGCCGTCCGTTCAACATCGTAACAGGTGAGGAAGTAAGCGAAGCGGCTCAGGATTTCATCAACTACATCATGAGTGCAGACGGACAGCAGATCGTTGAGGACAACGGATACATCAAGGCTGACGGCGAGGCTGAGGCATATGCAGCAGGCGAGGCTGAGGGTAAAGTCGTTGTGGCAGGTTCTTCTTCCGTATCTCCGGTAATGGAAAAACTGAAAGAGGGTTATGAGGCTGCTCAGGATAAAGTTACTGTAGAAGTACAGCAGAGCGATTCCACAACAGGTGTTACTTCCGCTGCAGAAGGCATCTGCGACATCGGAATGGCTTCCCGTGAACTGAAAGACGAAGAGACAGAGCAGGGTCTTACCGCAACAGTAATCGCAACAGACGGTATCGCGGTTGTTGTAAACACCACAAACGAGATCGAAGACCTTACATCTGATCAGGTTAAATCCATCTTCACAGGCGAGACAACAGAGTGGGAAGCTCTTGCTGAATAATCAAAAGTAAAAATACAATCCCTTATGTAAGACACAAATGAATATCTATGCAGTTCCTGAGAGCTGCATAGATATTCTCATGTAAAGAGAGGAAGTCATTTATCCATGAACAAATTTAAAGAACAAGGTATGAAAATTGTTTTTATGGTCGCCGCCTGCGTTTCCATCCTGGCGGTACTCCTGATCTGCCTGTTCCTGTTTGCCAGCGGTATTCCGGCAATCGGAAAGATCGGGCCCCTGGAGTTCCTCTTCGGAACCGAGTGGAGACCGTCCAATGATATCTACGGTATTTTCCCCATGATCGTGGCAAGTATTTATGTGACCGGCGGCGCGATTCTGGTAGGCGTTCCTGTCGCGTTGTTTACATCCGTATTTATGGCGCGGTACTGCCCGAAGAAAATTTACCGCCCTCTGAAATCCGGTATTGAACTGATGGCAGGCGTACCTTCTATCGTATATGGCTTCTTCGGCCTGATCCTTATGGTACCCCTCATCAGACAGGTGTTCGGCGGAACAGGCACAAGCTGGCTGGCGGCATCCCTTCTGCTGGCGATCATGATCCTGCCGACGATCATCGGACCTACCGAGTCCGCTCTCAGAAGCGTGCCGGAAAGCTATTATGAAGGTTCCCTTGCTCTGGGCGCGACGAAGGAGAGAAGTATTTTCTGCGTAATCCTTCCGGCGGCAAAATCCGGTATCCTTGCGGCGGTGGTCCTCGGTATCGGACGTGCCATCGGCGAGACCATGGCGGTCATCATGGTAGCCGGAAACCAGGCGAGAATGCCCCAGGGCCTTCTCAAGGGACTCCGTACCCTGACGGCAAACATTGTTACAGAGATGGGATATGCGACAGGTCTTCACAGAGAAGCGCTGATCGCCACCGGCGTGGTGCTGTTCGTATTTATCCTGATCATCAACCTGTGTCTCTCATTACTGAACAGGAGGGCTGAAAATGCAGACTAATTTTGCGGCAGTAGGTTCAGCGGAAATGGAAAAGAGAAATACCACCACTACCTCTGATCATCTGCGTTCTTATATCCACCATCCGGGTTCCGGTATACTGGCGCTCCTTACGGGGCTGGCTGCGGTGATCACATTCGCGGTGCTGATCTTCCTGGTGGTATATATTCTGGTAAAAGGTATTCCCTACCTGACTCCGTCTCTTTTCAGTCTGGAGTACAATTCAGAGAACGTATCCCTTATGCCCTCTCTGATCAATACCTTTATCATGACGTTTATGTCTCTGATCATCGCGGCGCCTCTGGGGATTTTCGCGGCGATCTATCTTGTGGAATATGCAAAAAAAGGCAATAAACTGGTAAAAGTGATCCGTATCACAGCAGAGACCCTTTCCGGAATTCCCTCCATCGTATTCGGTCTGTTCGGTATGCTGTTCTTCGTAACAGCTCTTCACTGGGGAATGTCTCTGCTGGCAGGTTCCTTTACCCTGGTTATCATGGTGCTGCCCCTGATCATGCGTACCTCCGAGGAGGCGCTGAAGGCAGTGCCGGATTCCTACAGGGAAGCAAGCTTCGGTCTTGGAGCCGGCAAGCTCCGCACCATTTTTACCATTGTGCTTCCATCCGCAGTACCCGGTATCCTGGCCGGTGTCATCCTTGCCATAGGACGTATTATCGGAGAGACGGCCGCACTTCTGTACACATCCGGTACGGTAGCCCAGATTCCGGATCTCATGGGTTCCGGACGTACGCTGGCCCTTCATATGTATGTGCTTTCCAGCGAGGGACTTCACATGAACGAAGCGTCCGCGACGGCTGTGGTAATTCTTATTTTTGTACTGATCATCAACGGCCTGTCAAGTATGCTGGCTAAACGAATTGCGAAAGGATAAGGAGAAATGAGCGAGACGATAAAGCTTTCAATCGAGGACATGAACCTGCATTACGGCACGTTTCATGCGTTAAAGGATATCAATATGCACATCCCGGAGAAGGAGATCACCGCGTTCATCGGCCCCAGCGGCTGCGGCAAATCCACTCTTCTGAAATCTCTGAACAGGATGAACGACCTGGTGGAGGGCTGTGTGATCACCGGTAAGGTGGAGCTGGACGGAGAGGATATTTACGGGGATATGGATGTGAACCTGCTCCGCAAAAGAGTGGGTATGGTTTTCCAGAAACC
>DWXL01000111.1 GCA_019119235.1 Candidatus Blautia excrementigallinarum
GCACCGCCGTTAGCTGTCTTAACCTTAACAGACTTTACATTGGATTTCCACATTTTATTGGATCTTCTATGGGAATGACTTACATTATTTCCGAAATGAGCACCTTTTTCGCAAATTGCGCACTTAGCCATGATAGCACCTCCTTGACGCTTTTTTTCAACAGGTTTTATTGTAACAGAAGCAATCTGCTTTTGCAAGCAAAAAAAGGAAAAATGTAAAAATAATATTCCTTTTTTATTAAAAAGAGGTTATAATACATACATATAAAAAAATTGGAGGTACCTGTATGAATGGACATATAGATTCCGGACTTGGTAAGATTGTCATTGATACTGATGTCATCGCCACTTACGCAGGAAGTGTGGCTGTAGAATGTTTCGGTATTGTGGGCATGGCGGCTGTCAGCATGAAGGACGGGCTTGTGAAGCTTCTCCGCCGGGACAGCCTTCAGCACGGCATCAGCGTGACGATCACTGAAGATAATAAAATACGGCTGAGTTTTCACGTAATTGTGGCATACGGTGTCAATATCAGCACGATCGCAGATAATCTTGTAAGCAACGTTAAGTACAAGGTAGAGGCTTTTACCGGTATGGAGATCGAGAAGATCAACATCTGTGTGGAAGGCGTCCGTGCCATAGACTAAGTATGTAAGGAGGAACTAGTGGTGAGTACGAAGACCATAGATGCCAGAATACTTTCCAGAATGTTTCTGGCCGGGGCCAAGAATCTGGAAGCGAAAAAAGAATGGATTAATGAACTGAATGTGTTTCCTGTTCCAGACGGAGATACGGGAACCAATATGACGATGACGATCATGTCTGCGGCTTCTGAAGTAAGCGCTCTGGAGAATCCGGATATGGAGACGCTGGCCAAGGCCATTTCCTCCGGTTCCCTGAGAGGTGCAAGAGGAAACTCGGGCGTTATCCTTTCTCAGCTTCTGAGAGGTTTTACCCGCAGTGTCAGGAAGCTGTCGGTACTTGACGCTCCTGCGATTGCCGCAGCTATGGAGAAGGCTGTTGAGACGGCTTATAAAGCTGTCATGAAGCCCAAGGAAGGGACGATACTTACTGTAGCCAAAGATGCTGCAGAGAAGGCGTCAGAGATTGCAGGAGAGACAGAGGATCTGCTTTCTTTCTTCCAGACTGTTTTTGCACAGGCGGAAGACACTCTTGCCCGTACACCGGAGATGCTTCCTGTTCTGAAAGAAGCCGGAGTGGTGGATTCAGGCGGGCAGGGACTTGTAGAGGTACTGAGGGGAGCTATCGACGGGTTCCTTGGCAAGGAAGTGGATTACTCGGCTTTCGAGAAGACAGGCAGCGTATCTTCTGTAACGAAGATATCTCCCCAGGCGGAAGCGGATATTAAGTTTGGTTACTGCACAGAGTTTATTATTCTTCTGGATCATAAGATGCCGGAGGAAGAAGAACATAAATTCAAAGAATTTCTTACCTCCATCGGCGATTCTATCGTACTGGTGGCGGATGATGAGATCGTAAAAGTACATGTGCATACCAATCACCCCGGACAGGCAATCGAGCGGGCGCTCACTTACGGCGCGCTTTCCAGGATGAAGATCGACAATATGCGTGAGGAGCATCAGGAAAAACTGATCAAGGATGCGGAGAAGCTTGCCAGAGAACAGGCTGAACAGGAAGTGGCCATGGAAGCGGAGCTTCCGGAGAAGGAAGCTGGATTTATCGCTGTTTCCGCAGGGCAGGGCCTTACAGAAATCTTTAAAGAACTTGGCGCGGACTATCTCATTGAAGGCGGCCAGACTATGAATCCCAGTACGGAGGATATGCTGAACGCCATAGAGAAAGTAAAAGCTAAAACCATTTACATTTTCCCGAACAACAAGAACATCGTCCTTGCGGCTAATCAGGCGAGAGACCTTACAGAGGATAAGGAGATCATTGTGATCCCGACCAAGACTGTTCCTCAGGGAATCACTGCAATGATCAGCTATGTTCCGGAGAAATCCGCCGATGAGAATCAGGCGGTTATGCTTGACGCTATCTCCAAGGTGCAGACAGGACAGATCACATATGCAGTGCGGGATACCAGGATCGATGATAAAGAGATCCATGAGGGCGATATCATGGGTATCGGAGACAGCGGTATTCTCGCGGTGGGAAGCGGACGCGAAGAAGTTGCCGCGGCCACTGTAGACGCTATGATGACGGAAGACGCCGAGGTTATCAGTATATATTACGGAGCAGATACATCAGAGGAAGACGCAGAGTCTCTTGCTTCTTCTGTGGAAGAGAAGTATCCCGACTGCGAGGTAGAACTGAGCAGAGGCGGCCAGCCGATCTATTATTACATTATTTCCGTAGAGTAGGAAGAAATGAGCAGAAGTTTAAGAACTCTGAAGGGTGTGGGAGAAAAAACGGAAAAGCTTCTCCACAAAGCAGGAATTGCCGATGTGGAGGGTCTGCTTCGATATTATCCCAGAAATTATGACGTATATGAAATGCCGGAGAATATTGCAGATTTGGAAGAGGGGACGGTGAAAGCCGTCTCCGCTGCAGTAAGCTCCGGCGTTTATATGAATACGGCTGGAAGACTTAAGGTCATCACCGTCACAGTCAGCGACAAAAGCGGAAGACTTAACGTGGTATGGTTTAATGCGCCGTATCTCAGAAGTATGCTGAAAAAGGGCAGTGTTTTTGTTTTTCGCGGAAGAGTCGTAAGAAAAAACGGAAAGCTGGAACTGGAGCATCCGGAAATTTTCACTCCTGCAGCTTATGAAGAGGTCCTTCATAATATGCAGCCTGTTTACCGGCTCACAGCCGGACTGACAAACAAAGCGCTGACGAAACTTGTCCGCCAGACTCTTGAGGACCGTTCTCTTCAGACGGAATATCTTCCGGACGAGATCAGAGAGAGATATCAGCTGGCCGACATCAATTTTGCTCTGAGAGCAATACATTTTCCCGGGAATATGGAAGAGCTGCTTACCGCAAGAAAACGGCTTGTTTTTGATGAGTTTCTTCTTTTTATCCTGTCGGTGCAGCTGCTGAAAGAAAAAACGGAAGAGGCGGAAAATCATTTTCCCATGAAGATGACCTGGACTACGGAGGAGGTTATCGAAAGACTGCCTTATAATCTTACCCGCGCCCAGATGAATACCTGGCATGAGATTGAAAGGGATCTTGCAGGAAGATCCCTGATGTCCAGACTTGTGCAGGGAGATGTGGGCAGCGGAAAAACGATCATTGCTTTTCTTGCCATGATCCTTGCCGGAGAAAACGGGTATCAGTCTGCGCTTATGGTGCCGACAGAGGTGTTGGCGCGGCAGCATTATGAGGCTTTTGTGAGCCTGAAGGAGGAACAGGGACTGAGTACACGGGCGGTTCTTCTTACCGGATCCAGCACCGCAAAAGAGAAACGGGAGATCTACGAAGAGATACGCAGCGGCTCCGCGGATGTGATCATCGGCACACACGCACTGATCCAGGAAAAAGTGGAATATAATAATCTTGGCCTTGTGATCACAGACGAACAGCACCGTTTCGGAGTGAAGCAGAGAGAGGCCCTTACCACCAGAGGCAATCCGCCCAATGTGCTTGTAATGAGCGCAACACCCATTCCCCGTACCCTTGCTATTATTTTGTACGGAGATCTGGATATTTCAGTGATCGACGAACTCCCCGCAAAAAGACTTCCCATAAAGAACTGTGTCGTAGACACTTCCTATCGTCCGAAAGCATATTCTTTTATTGAAAAACAGGTCCGGGAAGGCAGGCAGGCGTATATCATATGTCCCATGGTTGAAGAGAGCGAGGGACTTGAGGCGGAGAATGTAACAGACTATATCGAAAAAGTCAGAAGCAGTCTTTCTCAGGATATCCGTGTGGAGTATCTTCACGGGAAAATGAAGGCGAAAGACAAAAACCGTATCATGGAGGAATTCGCTGCCGGAGACATTCAGGTCCTGGTATCCACCACTGTAGTGGAGGTGGGCGTCAACGTGCCTAACGCCACGGTTATGATGGTGGAGAATGCGGAACGGTTCGGCCTTGCCCAGCTTCATCAGCTCCGGGGACGGGTGGGAAGAGGAGAATATCAGTCCTACTGTATTTTTATCCAGGGAAACAAAGAGGAGACGACATCCCGGCGGCTGGAGATCCTGAACAAGTCAAACGACGGATTCTATATTGCAAGCGAGGATCTTAAACTCCGGGGACCGGGCGATCTCTTCGGGATAAGGCAGAGCGGTCTTATGGAGTTCCGCATCGGGGATATCTTCAACGACGCGGATATTCTGAAAGACGCCAGCAGCGCAGCGGGCGGAATACTAGCTCTTGATCCGGATCTTTCCCTTGCGCAGCACCGTGAACTGAAGAAGTTCCTTATGGAAGAACAGAAGGCTGCGCTGGAGAATCTGGGAATCTGATCCGCCGTGATATGCGGCAGATATTTTGATATGAAAAAGAAGATGTTGCAAATTTATGTAAAACGTAGTATCCTAGTACCGTAATTATTTTTTATTTTACCTTGTAAGGAGGCTATTATGGCTACAAAAACAACGACAAAGAAAGCAGAACCTAAGACAACAACTGCAAGTAAGGCTGTCGAGAAAGAGGCTCCTGCAAAGGCTGCTGCCAAGACGGCGACAACAGCAGCTGCAACAACGGCTGAGAAGGCAGCTGAGAAAGCACCTGCTAAGAAGACTGCCGCAGCTAAGAAGACTGCTGAGAAGACCACTGTAAAGAAAACAGCTGAGAAGAAACCGGCTGCAAGAAGAACAGCTAAGAAAGCCGCTGCTCTGAATACAGAGGTGTACGTACAGTTCTGGGGCAAAGAGGTATATGCAAAAGACGTAGTGGAAAGCATCAAAAAAATTTGGACTGAAGAGATGGGCAAGAAAGAGGAAGAGCTTACTGACCTTAAAGTATATATCAAACCAGAAGACAACGGGGCACATTATGTCATCAATGGTGATGTTACCGGTTTCCTTGGTTTATGATCCGGTACACAGCTGTTTATGCGGCAGCAGAGTGTCTGAAAAGAAAACCCGGACAGCGGAGATATTATTCACTGCGCTGCCCGGGTTTTTCTATGATATTTCAGGCTGAAATATTATTTACATCTGGCTTCCCTGAGATCCGGAAGACATCTGTCTTTCCTGTGCTTCGATCATCTTTTTGACCATATAGCCGCCGACGGATCCGTTCTGTCTGGATGTGAGGTCGCCGTTATATCCGTCGCTGAGGGGAACTCCAAGTTCGTTTGCCACTTCATATTTAAAGCGGTTCAGTGCGCTCTTGGCTTCGGGAACAGCTGCTTTGTTAGAAGAATTTTTGTTTGACATATTTTATTTCCTCCTTGGTTGTTTTTTGTTTTGGTGTTACACTGGTAGTATGTGAAATATCGAAAATAATACACTAGAAGTTCTTTCTTCTGATTCCAGAAAAATGAAATTATTAACTTTCTATGAACTTTGTATATTTTGTAAGATTTAATTGCACTTTTTTTGGTAACTTGTTATAATAATGTGGAATATAAATTGTAGAACAGGGTTTTGGTAAGAATGGAGAGTGAATAATGAATTTAGGAATTATCGCACATAACAGCAAGAAAGTGCTTATAGAGGATTTCTGTATTGCATATAAGAATATTCTTGCCAGACATGAAGTATATGCAACAGGAACTACAGGAAGACGGATAGAGGAAGTGACGAATCTTCATGTTCACAAGTTTCTTGCCGGAAGTATCGGCGGAGACAAGCAGTTTATGGAGATGATCGAGCGGGAGGATCTGGATATGGTGATCCTTTTTTATAACCCGGCAATGATCGATCCCAAGGAACCGGATATCTCAGCTATTGTTATGCGCTGCGACCGGTACAATATTCCTGTGGCGACGAATATCGCCACCGCGGAACTTCTGATCCTGGGCCTTGCCCGTGGTGATCTGGACTGGAGACTGAATCTGAAATGAGAGTAATAGCGGGAAAAGCCCGGAGACTTCCACTGAAGACTCTTCCGGGAGCTGATACACGGCCGACTACCGACCGTATAAAAGAAACATTATTTAATATCCTTCAGCCCGAGCTTCTGGACTGCCGTTTTCTGGATCTGTTCAGCGGAAGCGGGGCTATTGGCATCGAGGCTTTGAGCCGCGGGGCGCGGAAGGCTGTTTTTGTTGAAAAGAATCCGAAGGCCTGCGCCTGTATCCGTGAGAATCTTGCATTTACGAAACTTGCCCCGGACGGGCAGGTCATGAATATGGATGTTCTT
Source organism: Candidatus Blautia excrementigallinarum (assembly GCA_019119235.1). Taxonomy (GTDB): domain Bacteria; phylum Bacillota; class Clostridia; order Lachnospirales; family Lachnospiraceae; genus Blautia_A; species Blautia_A excrementigallinarum. Next base: position 6,249 of record DWXL01000111.1, read on the forward strand.
CAGGCGCTCCGTTCTCTTGAGGGAGACGGACACTTTGACTGTATTTTTATGGATCCGCCATATGGGATGGAACTGGAGCGTTCCGCTCTGGAATATCTTTCCGGCAGCGCTCTGGCGGATGAGAACACACTGATCATAGTGGAAGCGGAGCTTCATACAGATTTCTCCTATGTGGAAGAGATGGGATATGAACTTACCCGTTCCAAAGAATACAAGACCAATAAGCATGTCTTTTTGCATAAAAGAAAGTGAGAATACACATGGTAACAGCAGT
>DWXL01000112.1 GCA_019119235.1 Candidatus Blautia excrementigallinarum
CGGACTATTTCTTTTCCAACGTAAAAAGCATTTTCTCCGCAGACGATCTTACCATTGCCAATTTCGAGGGAACCCTCACCTACTCGGAGGAAAGGGAGGATAAACAGTTCGCATTCAAAGCTCCCCCTGAATTCGCGTCTATTCTGAGCGCGGGAGATATTGAGGCGGTGAACACAGCCAATAACCACAGCCATGATTACGGCGAACAGAGCTTCACAGATACCATGGAGGCGCTGGACGACGAAGGAATCGTCCATTTTGGTTATGATGAAACCCAGGTCATGGATGTAAAAGGCGTCAAAGTGGGGCTGGTCGGAATTTACGAACTGAACGACCATCTTGAAAGAACAGAACAGCTGAAACAGAATATTGCCAGAGTAAAAGAAGAAGGCGCGCAGCTTGTGATCGTGATTTTCCACTGGGGCAACGAAAAAGAGGAAGTTCCCGACACCAATCAGATGACGCTGGGACGTCTTGCCATCGACGAGGGAGCGGATCTTGTCTGCGGCCATCACCCCCATGTTCTTCAGGGCATCGAGGAATATAAAGGCAAAAATATCGTCTACAGTCTTGGCAACTTCTGCTTCGGAGGCAATTCCTATCCCAGCGATATGGATTCCATGATCTTCCAGCAGACCTTTACCATCGATCAGGACGGCGTAAAAGCAGATAATGTGACCAACATTATCCCCTGCTCCATCTCCTCGGATTACAGCTACAATAACTATCAGCCCACTCCGGCGGAAGGTGAGGAAGCCGACCGGATCATGCAGAAAATCGAGGAACGCAGTTCATGGATTCCTCTTCCGGAAACCAGTTCGGACACGGAATCTTCCGATATATCCCAGTAAAATCCGGACATCTGATCTGCAGGACCATAGATAAAACAGATTCCTCCTGCAATATTTCCTAAAAAACACAATCGGGACAGATATGATTTCAGATCACATCTGTCCCGCTTTGTTTCTCATAATAAATATTCAGTTCCGCAGATTCTTCCTGTTAATATACCTCAGCGCCGAAAGGCATCAGCGCCAGCTGAGCCAGCTTAAAATGCTGAAGTCCAAAAGGTATTCCGATAATGGTAACGCACAGCGCGCAGCCCAGTATGGCATGTTCCGCTGCAAGCGGCAGTCCGGAAACGATCAGCCAGATGATATTTACCAGCAGTGAAACTGGGCCGCCTCCGTATCGTACTTCCTTCCCGAAAGGAAAGAAACTGAGTGACGCAAATTTAAAGCACTGCATTCCAATGGGAATTCCTATAATGGTAATACACCAGAGACAGCCGGCCAGGCACCAGCTCAGGCCGCTCAGCGCCCCTCCGAAAATAAACCATAACAGATTTCCAAGGCACCCCATACTCAGGCGACTGCTTCCGTATCTTCCGGAGCGGGCTCTGCAGTATTATCTTCTGCCGGCGCGGGCTCTGCTGTCGCGGCGTCCGCAGCGGAATCCTCTGTCATGCTTCCGTCGGCTGCCGTCGTACCTGTCTCAGCCGCAGACATACTGTCTGTTACAGACTGCAGCGCAGCTTCGATCTGTGATGCAAGCTCCTCCGGAAGTCCGGCTGTTTTCAGATTCTCCACAAAGGTATCCCATTTCATTCCCTGGATATAAGCGGTCATATCTTCCTCACTAGCCATGCTGAGTGCGGAATCAAAGGAAGCTTCCTCCGGAACTTCCACTCCGTCTCCATATCCGCCTGTTATGCTTAAGGTAGCCAGCGGGGAACCGGAGCTTGTTACGGAAAGATCGACCTGGCTGGTCTCTGCAGCCGCGTCAGAGGTCAATGTAATAATAAGACTGAACGCCGCCATCGGATTGGGGCTTTCTTCTGTTCCGTTATTGGGGAACGTTACATTGATCACACCGTTATAGTATCCTGATTTCTCCGGGTTGGTTTCCAGATTCTCTACTGTGATATCAGCGGCCTCCACTCCGTTATAGGCCAGAACGTAACTGCCGTTCAGAAGACCTTCTGTGGACTGTCCGGAACCCGTGAATGTAAGTGTAGTCGCCGAGCCATCGGAAAACTCAACAAGAAGGGCAGAATTTCCGTCCTGGGACGGACTCTTCCAGGTAAACAGCGGAACATATTCCGCACCGTCCGTCATGCCGAACTCACGTCCGACGATTTTGCCGTCGCCGTTCACCCATACCTTAGAGGTAAGCATGTCGGAACCGGCGTCCGTAGTTTCTGTATCCGCGCCGGTCTCTTCCCCTGTCTCCGCCTCAGGCTCTTCGGAAAGGTCTTCCAGCAGGTCGTCGATCGTGGACTGGAACTGAGTATACTGTTCTTCCGTTGCGACGCCCGCTTCCGTCCACTGATCAAAGATGGATTTCAGATCTTCGTCATCTCTTGCTTCCGTGAGAACAGCTTCTGCAATAACTTCAGTTTCTTTCTCGCCGATCTGTCCCTCGTATACGGTACAGTCCTCGCTGATCCCTTCGACAGAAACCGCTTCCTCCATGGATGCGCCTTCCGTCATATTATCGATGATCATACCGCCGTACCTGTTGATCAGAGAGCTGACCGTTTCGGAATCCGGAATATAATTCATGAAATCATGCATGATATTGTAATAAGTCTGTACTGCTTCGGGGGAAACCTCTTCTCCGTTGGCGTCTGTCATCGTAAGCGGCATGGAGATCCAGTCTTTAGAGAACTCCGGCATCTGTATATACTGCGCCAGGTTTCCCAGATCCATCATGATATTCATGGAGCAGAGATGAGCGTCGTTCATGAGAACGTCTACCGCCATGGCTTCCATACTCTCCAGAATAGAAACATCCATATCCAGGCTGACCGTATTAAGCCAGGAGAAGTCCATGGACGTAAGCATGCCAAGCATGGATTTGCCGGCGTCCTCCGCCGTAAGGGTTATGGTGGAATTACTGCCCTCTTTTGCCTTATCATATTCTTCCGCGTACATATCCAGATAATCAGCCGTACCGGAAGCAAATTTTTCAAGGGCCGCCTTTTCTGTTTCCTTATAGGAACCTGATTCTGCCGCCAGTACCGTGCTGCCGCCGGAAAGTACAAGCGCAGACGCGGCAAATGCAGCTATTGATTTCTTTGCAAATTTTTTACTTTGATTCATGGGAATCCTCCTTCCTGATATTTAAGTTTTACACAACTCCATATTACCATAACTCTTCTTTTTATACAACATAATCCGACATAAAATCCGACAAAAAGAAGCCCGTTGTATATCAGTCGGACTTCTTTTGCATCTTTCTTAATTATTCTTATCTTTCAGAAATTTCAGATTCCTGCAAATCACTTTTTACCATGGTTTATCATCTGCCAGCCAGTTGTCTCCGGTTTCATAATCGATCTCAACTCCCGGCTCCACATTATATGCAAAAACATGAAAACGGATTCCCTCTCCGTGATCTTCAACAGAATAACCTTCCATTTCCACGCCTCTGGCAACCAGCTCGTCGCCCTCAAAAACAGGCGTCACCTGATAGAGAACGTGATTGTCGGTCCTGTCTATGTATTCCGCCACCATATTTTCGAAAGGGAGCATACCGTTCACATTCATATAACGCGTACCGGTAATAAGATTCTCCTCGTTGGCGTTTTCTCCGGTAAGCTGGAAACCGATCAGATGACATCTGTTATAGAGACTCTCGCCGTCCACAAAGTCATACTCTGAATGCTGCCATCCCGTAGGTTTTACTTCACTGATACTTTCCCTTTTCTCTGTAGGCATCAGATCCTGTCCGATATTGGCGCAGGCTGTCTGACATCTTCCAAGCCCGTCCAGTTCACTGTAGCTCTCAAAGGACGTCTCCGTCATCTCCTCCTCCGGAAAATCCGGTTCGTTATCATTGATATATACATAAGGCTTTCCGCTGTATTCCGGAACCTCCTCAACGGATTCTATAGGTTCGGAAAGATAATACGCCTCTCCACCGCCGCTCTGTGGAAATCTGTCGTAAAACAGAAGAATGACACAGATCAGGATCAGCGCGGGAATACTGATCTTTGCCTGTGTCCGCCGGTTTCTCCCGGATCCTCTTCTCCTTCTTGCAGCCATATCCTCACTCCTGTCTTTGATTTCTCAATGTTGTAATTATAGCAAAGACCTGATGCAGTGGCAACAAAATCCGGCGGATTCCGCAGAAATATTGACATTCCTGATTCTGCCTGCTATATTTACTTTGATACACAAAACATTTGATAATGCCTGTATTACAGGACACAGATTTCAGGTATTTTTTAATCGGATATTTTATACAGAAAGAAGGCAACAGACAACAATGAACCCATTAAGAAAAATCTACTGCAGGACCTTTCAGAAGGTCTTTCATATTGCAATCCCTTTCCTTCCATACCGGAAGCCGAAGATCGTCGGCAGCGTCAGTGAACTTCCCGATATCATCCGCAGGCACAAATGCAGCCGGGTCCTCATCATCACAGACCAGGGAATCATGAAACTGGGACTTACCAAACGTCTTGAAAAAGCGCTGAACCGCGCGGAAATCCCCTATACGCTTTACGACCGTACGGTAGCCAATCCTACTACTGTCAATGTAGCGGAAGCGCTGGAACTGTATATTCAGGACGGATGCGACGCCGTCATCGGATTCGGAGGCGGTTCCAGTATGGACTGCGCCAAGGCGGTCGGGGCAAGGGCGGTAAAACCGAACCAGTCGCTTGCCAGAATGAAAGGAATCCTCAAAGTCCACAAAAGACTTCCGCTTCTGATGGCTGTCCCCACCACTGCGGGAACCGGAAGCGAAACAACTCTCGCGTCAGTGATCACAGACGCCGAGACCAGACATAAATACGCCATCAACGATTTTCCGCTGATCCCCAGATACGCTGTACTGGATCCGAAAGTCACCTTGAGCCTGCCGCCCTTTATCACAGCCACCACAGGCATGGACGCTCTTACCCATGCAGTCGAGGCTTATATCGGAAATTCCACCACGATTGATACCCGAAAAGACGCCCTCAAGGCCGTGAAGCTGATTTTCGAAAATATCGACGACGCATACTCCCACGGAGACGATGTTTCCGCAAGAAGGAATATGCTTCACGCTTCCTTCTATGCAGGATGCGCTTTTACCAAGTCCTATGTGGGATACGTTCATGCAGTCGCCCATTCCCTCGGCGGCGAATATAACGTGCCTCACGGTTACGCCAACGCCGTGATCCTTCCTATGGTACTCAGAGAATACGGTTCAACCATTACCGCCAAACTCCGCAGACTGGCTCTTTCCGCCGGTATCGCCCAAAAAGATACGCCTGCTGAGGAAGCTGCGGAAAGTTTCATCTCCGCCATTGAGGATATGAAGAAACGTTTCGGGATCGGCGACACCATTCCGGAAATTCAGGAAACGGATATCCCCAAGCTGGCACATTATGCGGATAAGGAAGCCAATCCGCTCTATCCTGTGCCGAAGCTTATGGACGCCCGCCAGCTGGAGAAGTTCTATTATATGCTGATGGAGAAGCCGGAATCTGAAACAGAATCCGGTTCCGATAATAAAATTTCTGATAATGCAGAAAAAGAAACCGAATAGGAGGCCGATACCAATGAATGAAACAGAGATCAGAGAACTGGTTGAAAGACAGCGTGCTTATTTCCTGACCGGGGCCACCCTGCCTGTGGAGGCGCGTATAGAAGCCCTGAAAAAACTGAAAGCCTGCATTCAGGAACACGAACAGGAAATCAACGAGGCGTTGAAAGCTGATCTGGGAAAAGGCGCTTTTGAATCCTATATGTGCGAGACAGGCCTTGTCTTAAGCGAACTGACCTACATGATCAAAAACACGCCGGAATATGCAAAAGAGATCACGGTGCGCACCCCTCTTGTGCAGTTTGCTTCCAGAAGCTACAAAAAGCCGTCTCCATACGGCGTGGTGCTTATCATGAGCCCCTGGAACTATCCGTTCCTTCTCAGTATCGATCCGCTGGTTGACGCCATTGCCGCCGGAAACACTGCGGTGATAAAACCCAGCGCCTACTCCCCCAATACCGGCAGAGTCATCGACAGGATCATAAGCCTTTGCTTCGACCGTTCCCACGCCGCGGTTGTCACCGGCGGGCGGGAGGAAAATACCAGCCTTCTCAACGAACATTTTGATTATATCTTTTTCACCGGAAGCCAGCATGTGGGCCGGGAGGTTATGACAAAAGCAGCGCGCCATCTTACCCCCGTCACGCTGGAACTGGGCGGCAAAAGCCCCTGTATCGTGGACAAAACCGCCAATCTGAAGCTTGCGGCACGAAGGATCGTATTCGGAAAATTCCTGAACTGCGGACAGACCTGCGTTGCTCCGGATTATATCTACTGCGACAGAGAGATCAAAGACGACCTGATCCGCTACATCCAGAAACAGATCAGAAAACAGTTTTCC
>DWXL01000113.1 GCA_019119235.1 Candidatus Blautia excrementigallinarum
GCTCCTCTGTTGATATGTAAATGGAAATTCACGCCGGAACCCAGGATGTTCTCTCCGAGGATCCCGTATTTCTCCGCCTGTTTCATAGCCATACGCAGACGCTTAACGGAAAGAGGATACTCCGCTCTTACGTAAATATATCCGTTCTCCGCGCCGACAGCGTAAGCGGCGATGATCATTCCCTCGATCATCTTGTAGGGATCGCCTTCCATTACGGAGCCGTCCATGAATGCGCCCGGGTCTCCCTCGTCGCCGTTACATACGACGTAGCGTACTTTTTCTTCCTGGCGGGCAACCTGTGACCATTTGCGTCCGGCGGGGAATCCCGCGCCGCCGCGTCCGCGAAGACCGGATTTCGTCACTTCGTCGATCACGTCCTGGGGAGTCATCTCAATGAGCACCTTTGCAAGCGCCTGAAAACCTCCCACCGCAATGTATTCATCAATGGATTCCGCGTTGATCTTGCCGCAGTTCTCCAGAACAATTCTGGTCTGCTGGTTCAAAAACGGAATATCATCGGGATGCGGACAGACTTTATTGTCCTCTCTGTAAAACAGCCTCTCTACCGGCTGGCCCTGAAGCACTGTGCGCTCCACGATCTCGCGGCAGTCTTCCGGCTGCACATGTACGTACTGGTAATCGTAAGGCTCCACGCGCATCAGAGGTCCAAGTTCGCAGAGACCCTGGCAGCCTGTTTTGATCACGCCCACATGGGGAATATCTTTCTGCATTTCCACCTGAACGCCTTCGATATCCTCGCAGAGCTTCACCATCTCGTCATAGACATTCTGCGCGCCGGAGGCCATGCATCCTGTTCCGGAACAGACAAGGATACGGCAGGTATAGGTGTTGATTGTATTCTGAACTTCCTTCTGGCAGTTCAGAAGATCGTCTTTTGATGTTATCCTCATGCTTTCTCACCTCGCAATTCTTCCAGAAGATCCACCGCCTTCTCCGGCGTCATTTTCGGATGCACTTCGTCGTTCACGGTAAGCGTGGGCGCCAGTCCGCACGCGCCCAGACAGGAAACCGTCTCCACGGTAAACATCATATCGTCTGTGGTGTGTTTCTTGTGGCTGAGCCCCAGTTCTTTCATCAGGGCTTCTTTTACCGGCATGGATTTACGCACATGGCAGGCGGTTCCGTCGCAGACCTTGATAATATATTTTCCCTTGGGCTCAAATGAAAAATTCTCATAAAATGTCGCTACACTGAATGCCTTGGCCTCTGTTACCCCAATCTGTGAAGCCACATATGTAAGAAGTTCTCCCGGAAGATAACGGTATTCAGCCTGGATATCCTGCATAATGGGGATCAGGGATGCAGGCTTCGGTCCGTAGTACTGAATGATCTCGTCTGTCTTCCTGTAATAAGACTGGTCTAACATTTACTTTCCTCCTTATTCATTTTTGCTCTTTCGTTAGTTTTCAACTTTTTTGCGTATAATATAAACTAATTATACATGAATAAAGCATTTTTCACAAGTAATATCTCTTTATATTTATACAATTTGTATATAATGCAGATTGAATTTATCTGAATTCAGTTTTTTTACGTTAATATTTTTAATCTTTCGCCTGTACCTCTCCGCCATATGAATTCCGAAGCAAAGTACAAAAAATATTAAGAAAAACATTGATTTGATTTTTTATTTCTTATATGATGATAATGAACTGATATTATGCTGGATTTTTGTCAATCCGCCAGATAAAAGGAGAATAATATTATGATGCGAAATCTTGACACTCCTGTAAAAAGAATACGCCATAAAGTTTTTACAGCTATCGCGAAGATTGGATTCGAGTCCTCGGACGAGACTCTGATCCATGATATCGAAGCTATCCCATATGAGATCGTTCAGGAACGGGCGAAATACCGCGACAGTATTTACCGTGAGCGCGCGGTCGCCAGCGAAAGGATCCGTCTTGCCATGGGACTTTCTCTCCGCCCGGAGAATAAGGCGGTGCATCTTACCGACGGCCTTGCGGCCAGCAATATCGACGAGAAATATTATGAACCGCCTCTTATGCAGGTGATCCCCTCTGCCTGCGCGGCCTGTCCGCCCAATAAATATATTGTCACCAATATGTGCCGGGGCTGCATGGCGCATCCCTGTATGCAGATCTGCCCCAAAGGCGCTATTTCCATGGTCAACGGCCAGTCTGTCATTGACCAGGAGAAATGTATCAAATGTGGAAAATGCAAATCCGTCTGTCCTTATGACGCGATTTCTCATAATATACGCCCCTGCGAACAGGCCTGCGGCGTGAAGGCCATCGGAAGCGACGAACAGGGACGCGCAAGTATTCTGGAAGACAAATGTGTTTCCTGCGGTATGTGTATGGTCAGCTGCCCCTTCGGCGCTATTTCCGATAAATCCCAGATTTTCCAGCTTGCCCACTCTCTCAGGGAAGGCAACGATATTATCGCCATCGTGGCGCCGGCCTACATCAGCCAGTTTGGCGAGGATGTGACTCCCGGAAAATTCAAGACCGCTCTGGAGGCCCTCGGATTCTCCGGAATGTATGAAGTGGCCCTGGGCGCTGACATCGGCGCGATCTCCGAAGCTCATCATTACGCCAGAGAGGTTTCCACAGGGAAGCTTCCTTTCCTGCTTACTTCCTGCTGTCCCTCCTGGTCCATGATGGCGAAGAAATTTTTCCCGGACATGATCGGAAATATTTCCCAGGAGCTGACGCCTATGGTGGCCACCGCCCGTATGGTGAAGCAGGAGCATCCGGAGTCCAAGGTTGTCTTTATCGGCCCCTGCGCCTCCAAGAAGCTGGAGGCAATGCGCAAGACCGTCCGAAGCGACGTTGATTTTGTTGTTACTTTCGAGGAGCTTTCCGCCATGTTTGAC
>DWXL01000114.1 GCA_019119235.1 Candidatus Blautia excrementigallinarum
TATTTGCTATATTGGCACTTGCTGTAGCGGCATCCGTGCTGGTGAGCGGATGTGGATTCGGCGGGGACGAGCCGGAGGAACAGGTGGCGGAGACTGTAACTCCCACTCCCGCGGCGACAGCGACACCGGAACCCGAACCTACAGCTACAGTTGCGCCTGACGTACAGAACACTACCTATACATCAGCAGATCAGACAGTTGCGATCAATCTGCCGGATGCTACCTGGGCCAATAAGACAGACGAGACAGGAACGCTCAGTTTCGAATCCCCGGACCAGGGCAATATCCTGATCCTTCATGGACAGGGACAGGAGACCATGGCGTCTACCGTGATCCCCAGCACTCAGGATATGGCTGTTTCACTGGAACAGGCAGACGGCGATAAGGTGCAGGGAACAGATTTTGAGATCCAGAATTATGCCGCTAATGACGTAAGCGGAATCGGCGTATACAGCTATGTGACCAAAATGCTGAATACCGAGAAGAGCGGCGGTAATCTGTATGTTATCCATAAAGTATTCGCAAATGCCGAGGAATATTATAATATCGAGGCTTCTGTGAAGACAGAAGAGGCGCTGGCGCCTGTACAGGCTGCGGTGGATTCCTTCCAGATCCTTGGTAATTCTACTCTCCAGGCAGCGGCTCCGGCAACAACTGCTTCCGCAGGAACAGACGCGGCAGCGGGAACGGATGCAGCGGCAGGAACAGATGCGGCAGCGGGAACAGACGCAGCGGCAGGAACAGATGCTGCGGCAGGCACAGATACAACAGCGGACGGTTCATCCACTACTTCCAACTCCGGAGGATTTACGGACGAACAGCTTACAGATACCAACCAGACAAGGACGATCTACCGCAACTCTGACGGACATCCCCTTGTGATCACGCCTGACGGAAACGGCAACTGGGTGGATTTCGACGGCAATACCTACACCTTTACCGGTGAAGTGGACGCTTACGATGCAGAAGGCAACAGCTATTACTGGCACGGAGAAGCGGCAGACGTATACTATATGCCTGTTCAGTAATGAATAGTTAATTTAAGATTGTTGACAAAAGGCAGATGAGAGATCATCTGCCTTTTTACAGGAGAAGAAAGATGGAAGCTTACGGAAAATTCGCGCAGGTCTATGATCTGTTTATGGATAATGTGGATTATGAAGGCTGGGCGGACTGCCTGGAAAAACATCTGAAAGAGGAAGGCATTGAGGACGGCCTGGTGCTGGAACTGGGATGCGGTACCGGCACGATGACGGGATTGCTTGCCCGGAGAGGATATGATATGATTGGGGTGGACAATTCAGAGGAAATGCTTGCCGAAGCGATGGAGAAGAAAGTGGAGGACGGACTGGATATTCTGTATCTTCTGCAGGATATGCAGGAATTCGAGCTATACGGGACAGTGCGCGCGGCGGTAAGCGTATGCGACAGCCTGAATTATATTACTGAGAAAGAAGAACTGCTCCAGGTATTCCGTCTGGTAAATAATTATCTGGATCCGGGCGGGATTTTTCTGTTTGATATGAATACGGTGCATAAATACCGAGATATTCTTGGAGACGATACCATAGCGGAGAACCGCGACGAGGGCAGTTTTATATGGGAAAACAGCTATGACCCGGACACGGGATTGAATATTTATGAGCTGGCGGTTTTTCTTCCCCGGGAGGACGGCCTCTATGAGAAGTGTGAAGAGCTTCACTGCCAGAGAGCCTATGAACAGGCGGAGATAGAGGCGCTGATCCGTGAGGCGGGAATGGAAATTGTCGGCGTATATGACGCCTACACGGATAAACCGGCGTCGCCGGACAGTGAGAGACTTCTGTTTATAGCCCGGGAACACGGGAAGAGGAGGAATAGATGAAAGATTATATAGTAAGAGCAACAGCGGCGGGAAGTCAGATACGGGCTTTCGCTGCAGTGACAAGAGAGACAGTTGAGACTGCCAGGCAGGCACATAATACCAGCCCTGTGGCAACAGCCGCACTGGGACGGCTTCTCACCGCAGGAGCCATGATGGGCGTGATGATGAAGGGGGATAAAGATATCCTTACCCTTCAGATACAGGGCGACGGACCTCTTCAGGGAATCACGGTAACGGCAGATTCCTGCGGAAGAGTGAAAGGCTATGTGGGAAATCCGGAGGTGATCATACCTGCCAACGCAAAAGGCAAGCTGGACGTTGCCGGAGCGATCGGAAACGGTATTCTGAATGTGATCAAGGATATGGGACTGAAAGAACCATACTCCGGACAGGTGGCTCTTCAGACAAGCGAGATCGCAGAGGATCTGACCTATTATTTTGCCGTGAGCGAGCAGGTTCCCTCAGCGGTAGGCCTGGGCGTGCTGATGAATAAGGATAACACTGTGCGCCAGGCGGGCGGCTTTATCATTCAGGTAATGCCTTTTGCGGAAGAAAAAACCATCGCAAAGCTGGAGGAAAATGTACAGAAGATCCAGTCCGTGACGACCCTTCTGGAGGAAGGACACACCCCGGAAAGCCTGCTGGATAAAGTGCTGGACGGATTCGACATAGAGATCACGGACACGGTTCCCACGGAATTTTACTGTAACTGCAGTAAGGAAAGAGTGGAAAAGGCTCTTATCAGTATCGGAAGAAAAGATCTGAACGAGATGATCCAGGAGGGAATACCGGCAGAGCTGAACTGTCATTTCTGCAACACGAATTATGTGTTCAGCGTTGAGGAACTGAAAAAAATTCTCAAAAAGTGCAAATAAAAGGAGAAAACGCCATGAAAGACGGGTTCATAAAAGTCAGCGCAGGGACGCCTGATGTGCGGGTGGCGGACTGCGAATATAATGCGGACCAGATTATCGCTATGGTTGGTGAGATGAAGGAAAAGGGAGCCAGGATCATGGTTTTTCCCGAACTGTGTATTACCGCCTATACCTGTGGAGACCTGTTCTGGCAGGAAAATCTGCTGCGGGAGGCGAAAGCGCAGCTTTTGCGGATCGCAGAGGAAACTGAGGATGTGGACGGACTGATCTTCGTGGGGCTTCCTCTGGAATACAAAGGAAAACTGTACAATGCCGCCGCGGCTGTCAGCAGGGGAGAGATCCTGGGATTTGTGCCCAAGATCAACATACCTAATTATAACGAGTTTTATGAGGGAAGATATTTTACCTCCGGCGAGGATGCGGACGGACTTGTGCTGATGCGTCCTCTGGAGGGCGGGCTGTCGGGAGAAGAATACGAAGTGCCCTTTTCCCCGAGGCTTCTGTTCACCTGCGAGGATTTTCCCGAGCTGAAAGTATCCGCGGAGATCTGTGAAGATCTCTGGGTGCCGACGCCGCCGAGCATGGAGCATGTGAGGAACGGCGCCACAGTGATCGTGAATCTGTCGGCCAGCGACGAAGTGGTAGGCAAGGACTCTTACCGTAAGGCGCTGGTAAGCGGACAGTCCGCCCGTCTGCTGTGCGGTTATATTTACGCTACCGCAGGCGAGGGGGAGTCAACCCAGGATGTGGTGTACGGCGGTCAGAATATGATCGCGGAGAACGGAGTGATCCTGGCGGAGAGCCGCAGATTTGAAAACGGATTTATTTTAAGCGAGCTGGATATCAGGAGACTGGTCAATGAGCGGAGAAGGATGACTACCTGCCGTTTCGCTCCGGATGTATCCGGCGGAAATGATACCGGATATTATACGGAGATATTTTTCCGCATGAAAGAAGCGGAGACAGAACTTACCAGGAGATTTGATTCCCGTCCCTTCGTTCCGGGCGTGAAAGAGGAGAGAGACAGACGGTGTGAGGAGATCCTGAATATCCAGGCTATGGGACTTAAGAAAAGACTGGCGCATATCCATTGCCGGAACGTTGTCATCGGCCTTTCCGGAGGCCTGGATTCCACACTGGCTCTTCTCGTGGCAGTAAGGGCTTTCGATATGCTGGGGATGGCGCGGGAGAATATCACGGCTGTGACCATGCCCTGCTTCGGCACTACAGACCGGACGTATCAGAATGCCTGTCAGCTCAGCAGATGCCTGGGAACGGAGCTTCGGGAGGTGAATATCCGGGAGGCGGTGAACCTGCATTTCCGGGATATCGGTCACGATCCGGAGGTTCATGACGTGACGTATGAGAACGGACAGGCCAGAGAAAGAACGCAGATCCTTATGGATATCGCCAATCAGTCCGGAGGTATTGTAATCGGAACCGGCGACCTTTCGGAACTGGCTCTTGGCTGGGCCACTTACAATGGAGACCATATGTCCATGTATGCGGTCAACTGTTCCGTACCCAAGACGCTGGTGCGACATCTGGTAAGATATTACGCGGATACCTGCGGCGATCAGAAACTGACGGACATTCTTCTGGATATTCTGGATACTCCGGTAAGTCCCGAACTCCTTCCGCCCAAGGACGGAGTGATCTCCCAGAAAAGCGAAGATCTGGTGGGACCCTATGAGCTTCACGACTTTTTCCTTTACTATATGCTCAGATGGACGTTCCCGCCGCGGAAGATTTTCCGCATGGCGCAGCTTGCGTTCAAAGGAGAATATGACGACGGAACCATACTGAAATGGCTGAAGATATTCTACAGACGGTTCTTTACCCAGCAGTTTAAGCGTTCCTGTCTGCCGGACGGCCCCAAGGTGGGAACTGTGGCCGTATCTCCCAGGGGTGATCTCAGGATGCCCAGCGACGCCTGTGCGACGCTGTGGCTTGAAGAGCTGGAAGAGATAGAAATTTAAGTAAATATATGACAAGCCCGGCAGGAGTTATTCTGTCCGGGCTTTTTCAAGAGCAGAATCGACGGCGTTGATCAGCATCATGGAAGTATACTGCTGGTCGCTGGAATACTCGAGATTTTTCAGGGACTGTGACTCACAGATCTGTTCCGCGAGAGAATCCAGCGCAGGTTCCACCAGCGGGAACATGGCGGCGGTGGTTTCGCTCAGATTCGTAAGTTCAACGGATTCGATCCTGTCGGAGGATACGGTTACTTCCACGTCAAAGGTATTGTTGTTCAGCTCCACGGAAGTCCGGTAGATCCCGGGGGTATATATTCCGGCGGACTCTGTGGAGGCGGGAGTGTTTTTTCCGGGACCGAACATAAAGAATATCAGTATGCCGAGGATCGCGAGAAAAAGCAGAAAAATACCGGTATAGATGATCTCTTTCATATGTAGCACGACAATTTTGGTTTTGGAACTCATAGCATACGCCTCCTGATCAGCTGTTGAAATTCTGCCCCGGGCAGATTGACGGCCTGTTCTATATATCTTATGCAGAAGGTTCCTGTTTATGACACCAGTATTATGGAGGGAAATATGGCGCTTCGTTTTATAATCGGAAATTCTGGCGCGGGGAAATCGTATACGGCTTTTCAGCATGTGATCCGGGAGGCCGGGAAACATCCGGACATAATTTATTATGTGATCGTGCCGGAACAGTTTACCATGCAGACACAGAAAACCCTGGTGGAGATGCATCCGGATAAAGGCATCCTGAATATTGACGTGCTCAGTTTCGAACGCCTTGCTTTCCGTGTTTTGGAGGAAGTGGGCGGAGATATGCGCCGCATTCTGGAGGAAACAGGAAAGAACATGGTCCTTCAGAAGCTTGTGCAGATCCATCAGAAAGATCTGGTATATCTGAAAAATCAGATGAAAAAACCGGGATACCTGGATGAGGTGAAATCTCTGATCTCGGAGTTTATGCAGTATGAAGTGGACCGGGAAGAGCTGGACAGGATGCAGGAGCGCTGCGAGGATCAGGTCCTGCTGTCCATGAAACTGCAAGACGTCACTGTTCTTTATAATGCTTTTCGCGAATATCTTTCCGGCCATTATATGACAGGGGAGGAGGTACTGGACGTCCTGGAGAAACAGATCCCGTTTTCTGAAAAGATCCGGGGAAGTGTTTTCCTGCTGGACGGATTTACCGGATTTACGCCTGTCCAGAATGAGGTTATCCGGGAACTTCTTGCCGTGTGCAGGGAAGTGGCTGTCACGGTGACAATGGATGTGAGGGAGCCTCTTTTTACCAGAGAGAAGCCTCATCAGCTCTTTTATATGAGCCACCGGATGATCCGCACGCTCTCGGAGCTCGCCGGCGGCACAGAGGATCCCGTATGGGTGCGGCCGGGGGAAAAGTCCAGATTTTCGGACGCGCCGGCGCTCCGGTTCCTGGAGCAGAATCTCTTCCGCTACAGGAAAGAGGTCTACGACAGAGAACAGGAGGAAATCTTTCTTTTCTCCGCCGCCGGCCCGCACAGGGAGATGGAGGAGACGGCCAGAAGGATATCGCGTCTTGTCAGGAAAAGAGGAATGCGTTACGGCGAGATCGCGGTGATCACAGGCAATCTGAAGGAGTATGGGAGCATCGCCCGGCAGGTCTTCGAAAATTCAGGGATTCCCTGTTTCATAGATGAAAAACATTCTGTCCTTATGAATCCTTTTGTGGAGTATCTGCGGGCCGCTCTGGAGATGGTTACGTCAGGATTCACCTATGAAAGCGTGTTCCGCTATCTCCGCTGCGGGATGTCGGATATTACAAGAGAAGAGACGGACCGTCTGGAAAACTATGTGATCGCCCTGGGTATCCGCGGATTCCGGAACTGGAAGGAGCGCTGGGTCCGTATTTACAGGGGCATGGCGGAAGAGTCCGTAATGGAGCTGAATCAGGCAAGGGAACGTTTCGTGGGCGAGACGGGGGAACTTGCGGAGGGATTCTCCGGAAAGAAAAAGACCATAGGGGAATACTGCCGCTGTCTGTACGGATTTATTGTGAGAAGCAGGATCCAGGAGAAACTGAAAAAGCAGGAGGAGATCTTCAAAAGACAGGGCGAGAAGGCGATGGAAAAGGAATACGCCCAGATTTACGGGATCGTCATGGAACTTCTGGACAAAATGGCGGAGATACTGGGAGATGAGACCGCTTCGCCGGAAGAGTTCCGCCAGATCCTGGAAACGGGTATGACCCAGGCCCAGGTC
>DWXL01000015.1 GCA_019119235.1 Candidatus Blautia excrementigallinarum
TATTTTGGCAGTATTTATATGATCGTTGTGTTCGGATTTGTAGGACTGGGGACCATAACTTCCGATGTTCAGAACGGGGCCCTGGGTTTTCTGATGACGCTGCCTGTCAGGAGAAGCGATTATGTAAAAGAAAAATATCTCCTCTGTACGATGTATATTTTCTGCGGCTGGGCGTTTTCTGTCATACTTGCGGCAGTCATGTACAGAGGACGGATACTGGAGGGCGACGAGCCTTTCATAATGGTAAGTATTTTGTACGTGGTGGCGGCGCTTATAATTAATTTCCTGATGATCCCCATAAATTTCCGGTTTGGTCCGGAAACTGCCAGGATCGTACTCTTTGGAGTCTTTGCCGCGATCGTTCTGGGCGTGTTCGCGGGCATGTATCTGCTGGAAAAGCTCATACCGGATCATTCTTATCTTGACAAGATCGCGGAGACAATTAATGCGGTAACAGCCGGACAGCTTCTGATAGGATTTCTGGCTGTGCTGGCGGTAGAAACGCTCGCGTCCTATCTCTACAGCCTGCGGGTGATAAAACGAATGGAGTTCTGAAAATAATTCCGGTTTCTTGATTTTCCTTTACGCCGCCGATATAATAGTGATCATAAAAGAATATGGAGAAACAGATATGGAAAGAAACCAGATTTATATTACATGCGGAACCGAATATCAGGAAATGACGAAAGAAATCCTTAAGGAATGCGCTCTTGCGGATCTGATCGGAGACAGGAAGAAACGGATCGCCATCAAGCCCAATCTTGTCTCCGCCTCCGATCCGTCCAACGGAGCCACCACCCACAGAGAGATCCTGGCGGGTATCATGGAATACCTGCGCGGCCATGGTTTTCAGAATATTGTTCTCACCGAAGGCTCCTGGGTGGGAGAGAAGACGGCAGATGCCTTCCAGGCCTGCGGCTATCAGGAAATCTGTGAACGTTATGATGTGCCTTTTCACGACACACAGAAGGATAAGGGTGTTTCCGCTGACTGCAGCGGAATGAAACTGAATATCTGCAGCAGCGTGGGCGATATTGATTTCCTTATTAACGTGCCTGTGTTGAAGGGCCACTGCCAGACGAAGATCACCTGTGCCCTCAAGAATATGAAGGGCCTGATCCCCAATTCAGAAAAAAGGCGTTTTCATTCTCTGGGCCTTCATAAACCCATCGCCCATCTGAACACCGCGATCCGGCAGGACTTCATTGTTGTGGACAATATCTGCGGCGATCTGGACTTCGAGGACGGAGGGAATCCGGTTGTGATGAACCGTATCCTTGCAGGAAGGGATCCTGTGCTCATAGACGCTTATGTCTGTCATATGATGCACTACAAAGTATCCGACGTGCCTTACGTGGAGTTGGCCGGGAAACTCGGCGTGGGATGTTCGGATATCGGGAAGGCAGATATCCGTATCTGCGGAGAGAGCATGGGAGAGCAGCTTCCCCGTTCCCGTAAAGTGGTGGAGCTTGCCGACGCGGTGGAGGAAGTGGAATCCTGCAGCGCCTGCTATGGATACTTAATCCCCGCTCTGGACAGGCTGAAACAGGAAGGTCTTCTTCAGAACCTCCATGAGAAAATCTGCATCGGACAGGGATACCGGGGAAAAACAGGAGAACTGGGAATCGGCCACTGCACCAGAAACTTCCGCCACCATCTGGAAGGGTGCCCGCCTCTTGAGAATGATATATACAACTTCCTGAAAGAATATATACTCAATAAATAATACCTGGATTTGCAGACTGTGAATTGAACCTGTTACAGGATATCCTGAAAAGAAATTACATTAGACCAATCAGACTTGAATCAAACACCAGAAATTAAATAATTGTATTTGAACTAAAAAATAATACAAAGCGACAAATAAAATTCTGATATAAAGTTAAAGAAAAATATTTCCTCAGGGAACGTCCGCAGCGCCGGCACTTCACGAATGCGAAGCATGAGTGTTAGTACCGCTGCGCGAGGATCAAGTGCGAACGGTTCCCTGAGGAAAACTTTTTTACATAATTATATCAGAAATCCCTTGCAGCCTCCGTCAGGATCTCCAGAATCTGATCCTCCGTAAACCGGCTGCTGTCCAGACAGATATCATACTGGCTGAGATCCGTCCATTTCTCATCCGTGAAGAATTCATAATACGCCCGTCTCTGCTTATCCATGTTCTTCACCATTTTGCGCGCGCTTTTTTCTTCCCGGCCTGTGCGGGCCCTGATGTTGCGTACACGGAGATCGAAGGGGGCATGGATAAATACGGTGAGAGATTTGTCTCTCAGGATATGATTGGCGCACCGTCCTACGATAACGCAGTTGCCTTTCTCCGCAAGGGAGAGAATGATATTACGCTGGATCTCAAAAAGCACATCGTTCATTGGAATCGCATAATATTCCGGACTGATCTGGATCTCATGATCCACAGAGAATCGCCACTGGTTGGGCTTCTTCTCATCCACACTTGCAAACTGGTCAAATGGAACCTGCTTTTCTTTGCTGGCCATTTCGATCAGTTCCTTGTCATAAAAGGAATAACCAAGTTTATCGGCCAGCGCTTTTCCGATCACGCGGCCGCCGCTTCCATACATACGGTTAATGGTAATAATGTGTTTACTCATATGAAGTCCTCCCTTCTGAAGCTTTCTTTATATTTGTCTTAATCATACCATATTTATCAGACAATATCTATAAGAAAAAAAGAAAAAACTGAAATTGTATTGTTGAAAATATATATATAAAAATGTCAAAATAGGGAATAGCATGTCGATGGCTTTTTCTTGACCATAGGTCAGAGGAAGTTTATAATACAGTTATCCCCAAAAGAAAAGATGAAATTGACTTTTTTTTACATTTTTTATGGATAAAACTGGTAAATTTGCCTATACCGGGAAAAAATTACTTGACATATGAAGTCTTATTAAATATAATTTTCTTATGCATTACAAAAATGTTACAAAATAATAAATATTATATAATGCTGAAATTAAGAAAAAGCATTGTTTATATAAAAATAACATTATTAAAAATGCAAGGAATATCGGAGTTATGAGAATCAGGAAATTACCAGTAAACCGTAAAAAAATTGAAAGAAAAAAGAAAGGGAATCCCTCAGTTCACGGCATAGTCTCTCTGACCATATGCGGTCTGACTGTGATTGCTCTTTCTGTAGGATGCAGGATAGCGGGCAGCGAAGAGGAAAACGAGGTATATGCCGCATCAGAACCGGTTTTCCACACCGTGGACTATGATCTTCCGACAGGTATTGCAGGTGTTGCATCAGGCATAAGCGCTGCGCCGGAAGAAGGATCTACCATTTACCGGATCGGAACATCCTGTGAACATGTGGTGGTGGGCCAGCGTATACAGAAAGTTGAGAAAACCGCACGTGAGCTGAATGTCAGCGCTTCCATGGAAGCTGCGGTAGAAGACCTTGATTCCAAAGCAGTTTCACTGGCTTCCTCCGCAACCATGATGTCGGATACAGATTACCAGAATCTTCTGCATATTGTAGAGGCTGAGGCCGGCACCGAAGATGTCAAGGGCCGTGTTCTTATTGCCAATGTGATCATGAATCGTGTGAAGCATCCGGAATTTCCGGATACTGTTTCCGAAGTGATCTGGGAATATGACAATGGAGTGGCTCAGTTTTCTCCTATTGCCGACGGAAGGATCGGAGAAGTGACAGTATCCGATGAGACCAGAGAAGCAGTAAAACAGGCTCTCGAAGGAGTTGATTATTCGGAAGGAGCTCTCTTTTTCATTCAGAAATCAGCTGCGGAAAAACATAATATCGACTGGTTTGAAAAAGATCTGAAATGGCTTTTCAAACACGGAGTGCATGAATTCTATACTTATCCGGACGAGGTTTCCGGAAATGAAGAAGAAAACGACAGCAATACACAGGAAACAGAAGATCTTGTGCAGATGGTCGAGACAGATGCAAAGGAATGACGGACAGGAACGCCCTGCGGAGTGAATATAACACTGCCGCAGGGCTTTTTATATTTTTTATGGAATTTTATATTAGAACATGATACAATGATGCAGAAAAATACTGCAGCGTCCTGTGGACGCCAGGAATCAGAGAAAGGCAGGAATATTGTGTGATGCAGATATTATATAAAAGTACAAGAGGAAACGGTGAAACAGTAACGGCTTCTCAGGCAATACTGAAGGGACTTTCTGAGGACGGCGGCCTGTTCGTGCCTGTGAGTATCCCGAAACTGGATATTCCGCTGGGCCGTCTTGCAAAGATGACTTATCAGGAAACGGCATATGAAGTTATGAGCCGCTTTCTTACAGATTATACGGAAGAAGAACTTAAAAACTGTATTGCCGGAGCATATGATTCCAAATTCGATACAGAGGAGATCGCGCCTCTTCACAAAACAGGAGACGGAGTTTATTTTCTGGAGTTGTTCCACGGAGCGACGATCGCCTTTAAAGACATGGC
Source organism: Candidatus Blautia excrementigallinarum (assembly GCA_019119235.1). Lineage (GTDB taxonomy): Bacteria > Bacillota > Clostridia > Lachnospirales > Lachnospiraceae > Blautia_A > Blautia_A excrementigallinarum. Next base: position 4,448 of record DWXL01000015.1, read on the forward strand.
TCTTTCCATCCTCCCGTACCTGATGACTACGGCAGCGAAGAAAAATAATGTCAAAAATGAGATCGTGATCCTTACAGCCACTTCCGGAGATACAGGTAAGGCGGCGATGGCAGGTTTTGCTGATGTTCCTGGTACCAGGATCATCGTATTCTATCCCAAACACGGCGTCAGTCCTGTCCAGGAGAAGCAGATGGTAACTCAGAAAGGCAATAACACCTATGTGGTTGGCATTACCGGCAATTTTGACGACGCCCAGACAGCAGTGAAGAAGATGTTCAATGATCCGGAGATGGCATCGGAACTGCATGAGGCAGGATATCAGTTTTCTTCCGCAAACTCGATCAATATCGGACGTCTTATACCTCAGATCGTGTATTATGTATATGCTTACGGCAGACTGCTGAAATCAGGAGAGATCCGTGAGGGAGACAGGATCAATATCACTGTTCCCACAGGAAACTTCGGCAATATTCTTGCCGCTTACTATGCGAAGCTGATGGGACTTCCGGTAAACAGGCTGATCTGTGCATCTAATGAAAATAAAGTGCTTTTTGATTTCTTCCGTACAGGAACCTATGATAGAAAGAGAGATTTCATTCTGACGTCCTCTCCGTCCATGGATATTCTGATCTCCAGCAACCTGGAGCGTCTGATCTACCGGCTTACGGGTGAGGATTCTCAGAAGTGCCGCGAGCTTATGGAGGCTTTAAGCTCAGGAGGCGAGTATACCATCACGGAAGAGATGAGGAAGGGACTGGCTGATTTTTACGGCAATTTTCTCAGCGAAGGGGAGACCAGGGAAGCGATCAGCGCTACTTATTATGGTTCCGGATATGTGATCGATCCACATACCGCAGTGGCGGCAGGCGTTTATCAGAAATATCTCCGGGATACGCAAGATCATACACCGGTAGTCATAGCGTCCACCGCAAGCCCATATAAATTTACAAGAAGCGTGATGGACGCTGTTTCCGACAGGTATGAAGGACTGGATGATTTTGCCCTTGTGGACGCGCTTTCCGCTCTTACAGGTATTCCTGTTCCCAGGGCAGTGGAAGAGATCCGGACGGCGCCAGTGCTTCACGATACGGTGATAGACGCCTGTGAAATGCCGGAAACCGTTAGAAAGATTCTTGGAATAAAATGTTGAAAAAACGTAAATAATAGAGTACAATTAAATTAACAGAAATCCTGGAATGTGCGATACCCCTTCAGTTTTTGAACCTACATCGACATTAAGGGAATCCAATATCGCAGATGTAATGTCAGACCTCTCGTTGTGGTAGGCAGCGCATCCTGTTGAGGACACCCACCTGGCTGCGGCTAGGAGTCAAAAAGAAGGGAACGGCATTCCGGGACTTCCAGAAAAGACGAGCCATCTGTATGGCTCTTTTTTTAAAGAAAAAAGCTGTAATGTATGGGAGGAATTTAAAAATGGTTACAGAAAAACTTTTTGACAGTCTCCCCTCAGGGGAGAAGGTTACAGCCTACCGTCTGGAGAACAGCCGTGGCGCTTACGCGGAAGTACTGGATTACGGCGCGATTCTCCGCGTGCTCTGCGTACCTGACAGGAATGGCGACCTGACAGATGTCGTACTTGGATATGATTCCATAGAAGGATACCTTACTAACGGATGCTTTTTCGGAGCGACCATCGGCCGGAGCGGAAACAGGATAGCAGGCGGGAAATTCATCCTGGACGGCAGAGAAGTGGTACTTGCGAAAAATGAGGGCGAAAACAATCTTCACAGTGGCCCGGACGGATTTGAGAAGAAGATGTGGAGCGCGCAGACAGACAGCGATAAGAACCGCGTTACATTTTCCAGGATCAGTCCGGACGGTGAGAACGGTTTCCCGGGAGAACTTGATGTTTCCGTTACATATGAACTTACAGACGACAACGAACTTCGTATCGTTTATGAGGGGATCTGTGACCAGACCACAGTTGCCAATATGACGAACCACTCTTATTTCAATCTTTCCGGCGAAGGAAGCGGAGACGTTCTTGATCAGTATCTGACGATCCATGCGCAGTCTTATACTCCTGTGCGGGAAGATTCCATTCCCCTGGGAGAGAATGCACCGGTAGAGGGAACGCCTATGGATTTTCGCAGGGAAAAGACTATCGGACAGGATATTAACGCCGATTTCCTGCAGCTGAAGCACACGGGTGGATTTGACCATAACTATGTAACGGACGGATATAATATGGCTGAGATCCGTGAGATTGCCGCGGCCCGCTCCGAAAAGACGGGAATCCATATGGAAGTGCTTACGGACTGTCCATGTGTACAGTTCTATGCCGGCAATTTTGTGGATAATGAAAAAGGCAAAAATGGCCATGTGTATGGGAAACGGAACGGTTTCTGCCTGGAGACACAGGTGGAACCAAACGCCGTCAACGTACCCGATTTTCATTCTCCGGTCCTGAATAAAGGAGAGAAATATTATTCCGAAACAGTCTACCGTTTTTTCGCAAAATAAACGGAGGATTTTTTTCAGAAAAAACTGCCATGTTTTCTGGTTTTCTTCATATACTTTTTATATGAGGAAAACCAGATTTTTTTGTATGTGCAGAATTATGATGCTTCTGTTTCTGGCAGGAATGATAACCGTGAACGGAGTGCTGGCAGAACAGGCAGATCAGAAAAGTGAATATCTTGCTGATTTAAAAAAACAGATGCAGCAGGAAAAAACTCGGCCGGGGGAGACGATACAGGGAGAGGTAAGTACTTCTCCTGTAGAGCAAAATAAAACAGTAGAAACAAAAACGGGTGGTGAAGAACCTATGATCAGAGTACTTCTTATGGATTCCGGCTATAATTCCTATTTCCATCCGGAGCTTGTCTTTGTCTGCAATGGGAAAGAAACTGTTTATACTCCGGAAACTGTTAAAGCCGAAGGCGGCTCTGTCACCGTACCCGAATGCGGAGATGGGATCCGGATCACTTCTATCAGGCGACAGAACGGTAATCCCGTTTATGAAGGCTCTCTTCATATCATGGCAAAAGAAGAGGGGATCGTGGCTGTAAACGAACTGCCTCTGGAAAGTTATCTCAGGGCTGTGGTCCCCAGTGAGATGCCGTCAGGATATGAAAAGGAGGCGCTGAAGGCTCAGGCGGTCTGCGCCAGGACCTATGCATGGATACATATGCAGGAGCATGGCCTAGAGGAATACGGGGCGGACGTGGATGACAGCGTGAACTATCAGGTGTATCAGAATATACCTCCACAGGAAAGCACCACAGAGGCGGTTCAGGAGACAAAGGGACAGATTTTGTGTCAGAACGGAGAGCCGGTGGAAACATATTATTTTTCCACATCTGCCGGAGTTACCAGTACAGACGAGATCTGGGGCGCTGACACCGCCGCTTCCTATCTGAAAAGCGTGCCCTGTGAGTTTGACAGTGAAGAACCATGGAGCCGCTGGCAGGTGGAAATCCCCTGGCAGAATCTGGAGGACAGCGTAGAAAAAGAGACCGGACAGCCCGGAAGTCTTATCGGGATATCCATAACGGAAAAACAGGAAAGCGGTGCGGTCACAGGTCTTGCGGCGATAACAGAAACGGGAACGCTGGATCTGGAAGATGAGTATTCCATTCGGGAATTCCTTTCTCCGGCGGGGTGTGTCATAACGGAAAAAGACGGAACCGGAACGGAAGGAGGAACGCTTCTTCCGAGTTCATATTTTGAACTGACTGTTGTTCCGCAAAAATCGGTTATTGTTACAGGAGGAGGATATGGCCACGGGGTGGGAATGAGTCAGAACGGGGCGAATGAGATGGCAAAGCAGGGCTATGACTATGAAGAAATCCTAGATTATTTTTATAAAGATGTGGAATTAGAGCAGATTTCCTGACGCTTGCCACTGTACATGTTTCATGGTATGATAAAGGGAGCATTGTTCACTGACGCATAGCGGAGCAGGAGAAGAACTATGGATAGAAAAAAAGAAAGAGGGGCCCTTCATCTGATCCTGGGGTTTGCGGACAGGATCACGGGAGATCATGTGGCGGCCTACGCCGCCCAGACGGCTTACTTCCTGATGATGTCCTTTATCCCGTTTGTATTGTTTCTGGCGGCTATCGTTCAGTATACGCCGTTGACATACGGAATGGTCAGACAGGTGATCATAAGCATTGTGCCGGAGAATCTGCAGGGATTTGTCCTTGGTATTGTGGCGGAGGTTTTTTCCAAGAACGCCGCCGTGCTTTCGGTATCCGCTCTGGTTGCGCTGTGGTCATCCGGAAAAGGCATGCAGGCGCTGATCAACGGGCTGAATACCATATATCATGTAAAAGAAACGCGAAACTGGCTGGTAAACAGGATTTATTCCATGCTGTACATGTTTCTGTTTGTTATAGCGCTGATCATCAGCCTTCTGCTTCTGGTAATGGGAAACAGGATCCATGATGTTGCTATGGAATATGTACCCATCATAGGGCGGGTGATCGGTAAGGTTCTGGACGCAAAGACGTTCCTTGTGTTTGTCATGCTGTTCCTGGTATTCCTTGTGCTTTACAGATACCTTCCCAACCGGAAAGCCTCCCTGAAAAGCCAGGTGCCGGGCGCGTTCCTCACAGCCGTGGCTTGGTCGCTGTTTTCCTACTTCTTTTCACTTTACTTTGCGTTCTTTCCGAACGTCGGTTCCATGTACGGAAGTCTTTCCACGTTGATCATGGTAATGCTGTGGCTGTACTGCTGTATGAACCTATTGCTGTACGGCGCGGAGGTAAACGCGTATTTCGAAGATCAGTTCCGTCAGGCGCAGACCAGCTTCTGGCAGCTGGTCGCCAGAAAAAGAAAGCAGGAGAAAAAAACTTGACAGATTTTTGCTTCTGTGGCATATTAATTAAAGACGAAAAGCTGAGAAGGCGTATCAGGGTTCTGTTTTCTTACAGAGAGAAGAAGTCACCGGCTGCAAGCTTCTTTAAGTTCAGACAGTTCCTTAGTTTCCCGCCGGAGCTTCATTTCTGAACCGTGACCGGACTTCCGGTTCCAAGTAGGAGATGACGTGGCTGCGCGTTAAGCAGAGACAGAGCGCTCATGTATATCTGTACATGGGAAACTGGGTGGTACCGCGGATAATCCGTCCCTCTATGAGGGGCGGTTTTTTTGATACCAAGGCTTCAAAAGTCGGAGATCCATCTGTGCTTTGCAGAGAAATGGATTGACGACCTTGGAAGCCGTACAAAAATGAGGAAGAAACGGGGGAGGGGCCCCGTGAATTCCGAATTTTTGTAGAATTGCGAGAGCACGGAGTGCGGAGCAATTCTCAGGTGTCAAAGTTGACGATTAAAATTCTAAGCGTATATCAAAAAGGAGAAATGAACCATGAGTATGAAGGAAAAGCTTCAGGAACTGGCGGAGACCGCCAGAAAACGGATTCAGGAAGCAGACGGCCCGGATAAACTCAACGAAGTCAAAGTAGCTTATCTGGGAAAGAAGGGCGAGCTTACCGCGATCCTGAAAGGAATGAAGGACGTGGCTCCCGAGGAGCGTCCCAAGGTGGGACAGCTTGTCAATGAGACAAGAGCGAAGATCGAAGAGCTTCTGGAAGAGACCAGAAAGAAACTGGAAGAGGCTGTCCGTGAGGAAAAAATGAAAGCGGAAGTCATCGATGTGACCCTTCCCGCGAAAAAAGCCAGGATCGGACACCGCCATCCCAACACCATCGCTCTGGAAGAGGTGGAGCGTATCTTTATCGGTATGGGATACGAAGTTGTGGAAGGCCCGGAAGTGGAATACGCGGACTACAACTTCACGAAGCTGAATATTCCGGAAGATCATCCTGCGAGAGACGAACAGGATACTTTTTTCATCGATGATTCCATCCTGCTCCGCTCCCAGACTTCCCCGGTACAGGCCCGTGTTATGGAGAAGGGCAAACTGCCCATCCGTATGATCGCTCCGGGAAGAGTTTTCCGTTCCGACGAGGTGGACGCCACACATTCCCCGTCTTTCCATCAGATCGAGGGAATGGTCATTGACAAACATATCACTTTCGCGGATCTTAAGGGAACCCTGGAAGAGTTCGCAAAAGAGCTTTTCGGACCGGAGACCAAGACGAAATTCCGTCCCCATCATTTCCCGTTCACAGAGCCCAGCGCGGAGGTGGACGTATCCTGCTTCAAATGCGGAGGTAAAGGATGCCGTTTCTGCAAAGGCTCCGGTTGGATCGAGATCCTGGGATGCGGTTCCATTCATCCCAACGTGCTGAGGATGTGCGGCATCGACCCGGACGAGTATACAGGCTTTGCTTTCGGCGTGGGTCTTGAGAGAATTGCGCTCCTGAAATACGAGATCGACGATATGAGACTTCTGTATGAAAACGACATTCGTTTCCTGAAACAGTTCTAATAGAAAGGTGGATATTTAACATGAATACATCAATGTCCTGGATCAAAATGTATGTGCCGGATCTGGATGTGACAGCTCAGGAATACACAGACGCCATGACGCTTTCCGGAACGAAGGTGGAAGGGTATGAAAAGCTGGACGCAGATCTGGATAAAATTGTCATCGGACAGATCATGAAGATAGAGAGACATCCCGACGCGGACAAACTGATCGTCTGCCAGGTGGATATCGGAACAGAGACTGTACAGATCGTAACAGGAGCCCCCAATGTAAAAGAGGGAGACAAGGTTCCGGTTGTTCTGGACGGCGGCCGTGTAGCGGGAAGCCACGACGGCAAGAAAACTCCCGGAGGAGTTCTGATCAAGAAAGGACAGCTCCGCGGCGTGGAATCCTGCGGTATGATGTGCTCCATCGAAGAGCTTGGAAGCACCAGAGAAATGTATCCGGAAGCTCCGGAATACGGTATTTATATTTTCCCGGAGGACGCTGAAGTTGGACAGAGCGCTGTCAAAGCGCTCGGCCTGGACGACGTTGTCTTTGAGTATGAGATCACATCCAACCGTGTGGACTGCTACGGCGTGATCGGAATCGCCAGAGAGGCGGCAGCCACTTTCGGCAAAAAATTCTGTCCTCCTGTTGTGAAGACAACAGGAAACGGAGAGGACGCTTCCGACTATATCAAAGTTACGGTAAAAGATCCGGATCTCTGCCCCAGATATACGGCCAGAGTGGTAAAAAATGTCAAGATCGGACCGTCTCCCAAATGGATGCAGAGATGCCTTGCCGCAAACGGCATTCGTCCCATCAACAACCTTGTTGATATCACCAACTATGTGATGGAAGAGTACGGACAGCCCATGCACGCTTACGACCTGGATACTATTGAGGGACGGGAGATCATTGTGCGCCGGGCAGAAGCCGGAGAGAAATTTGTCACCCTGGACGGACAGGAGAGGACAATGGATGAAAACGTCCTGATGATCTGCGACGGCAAAAAAGCGGTAGGCATCGGCGGTATCATGGGCGGTGAAAACTCCATGATTACCGACCAGGTAAAGACCGTGCTTTTTGAGGCGGCCTGCTTCAACGGAACCAATATCCGCCTTTCTTCCAAGAGGATCGGACTTAGGACAGACGCTTCCGGCAAATTTGAAAAAGGCCTGGATCCCAATAACGCCGAAGCGGCCATCAACCGCGCGTGCCAGCTGATGGAAGAACTTGGCGCCGGCGAAGTGGTCGGCGGCATGGTTGACGTATGCAGCGAGACAAGAGAGCCTTCGAGAGTTCCCTTTGAGCCGGAGCGAATCAACGCCATCCTGGGAACTGATCTGACAGTGGATGAGATGCTGGGATACCTGGCGCGGGTAGAGCTTGCCTACGATGAGAAGACAAACGAGATCGTAGCGCCCACTTTCCGCCAGGATATCCACTGCACCGCGGACGTTGCCGAGGAAGTGGCCAGGTTCTACGGATACGACAAAATCCCCACTACCCTTCCCAACGGTGAGGCTACCACAGGCAAACTTCCGTTCAAACTGAGAATCGAGCAGGTGGCAAGGGACATCGCGGAATACTGCGGATTTTCCGAGGGAATGACCTACTCTTTCGAAAGCCCCAAGGTGTTTGACAAACTTCGGATCCCGGCGGACAGCGACCTGAGAAAGGTGATCACCATCAGCAATCCGCTGGGCGAGGATTACAGCATCATGCGTACCACAACTCTGAACGGAATGCTGACTTCTCTTGCGACCAACTATAACAGAAGAAACAAAAATGTCCGTCTCTACGAGATCGGCAAAGTATATCTTCCCAAGTCCCTGCCGCTTACAGAACTTCCCGACGAGAGAGTGCATTTCACGCTTGGAATGTACGGCGACGGAGACTTCTTCGACATGAAGGGCGTCTGCGAGGAATTCTTTGAAAAAGCAGGCATGAAGAAAAAAGTTCACTACACGCCCGACAGCGGAAAACCCTGGCTTCATCCCGGCAGACAGGCCAACATTATCTATGAGGGAAGCGTAGTGGGTTATTTGGGAGAGGTACATCCCCTGGTTGCCGATGCTTACGGAATCGGCGAAAAGACATATATCGCGGTGATCGATATCCTGGATATCCTGAAATACGCCGGATTTGAGCACAAGTATACCGGAATCGCGAAATATCCGGCAGTGACCAGAGACCTCAGTATGGTCGTACCGAAATCCGTCCTTGCGGGCGATATCGAAAAGATGCTGGAACAGAGAGGCGGAAAAATTCTGGAATCCTATCAGCTTTTCGACGTATACGAGGGATCTCAGATCAAAGAGGGATATAAGTCCATGGCATACTCCATCGTATTCCGCGATCATGAGAGAACTCTTGGGGAAGCGGATATTACCGCGGTGATGAAGAAGATCCTCAACGGGCTTACCTCTCTGGGAATCGAGCTGAGAAGCTGATGAAGATTTATATAGTAAGACATGGGATAACCGTCTGGAACGAACTGAAAAAAGTGCAGGGCTGCGCGGATATTCATCTTGCGCCGCAGGGCCGGAGCCTGGCGGAAAAAACAGGCGAGGCACTGAGGGACGTGTCTTTTGATATCTGCTTTACCAGTCCTCTTCACCGGGCGTGCGAGACGGCCGCCCTTATACTTGGGGAAAGAGCAGGACGGATACCGGTGATTCCTGACGAACGGATCCGGGAGATCAATTTTGGCGTTCTTGAGGGGAAGGTTTTTAAGGATCGGGAGGGAAATATCCTGAATGAAGATCTGAAGACTTTTTTTAAGGATCCCTGGAATTATAAAAGACCGGAAGGCGGAGAAAATATTGAAGATATCGTCCGCCGCACCGGAGAGTTCTGGAAGGAAAAGACCAGTGATCCGAACCTTCAGGATAAAACGGTTCTCATCACATCCCACGGCTGCGCGGTACGCGCCCTGCTTCAGAATGTGTACAAAGATAAGGAGGATTTCTGGCACGGAGGCCCGCCGCCAAACTGCGGAGTCAACGTAGTGGAAGTGGCAGACGGAAAGACAGTCCTTCTGGAAAAAGACAGGGTTTATGCCTGAACGCATCTTTGGCCTGAGAAATATAAAATAATAATCGACAAAGCTAGCGTCAGTATACAAGGACCGTATTGGCCCCTTGTATACTGACGCTAACCCGACATGAATGCAGGTCGGAGGAGTCCGGAAGACTTTCCGGATTTCTCCGGCCTTTCTCTTATGTAGGAAAAAGAGAGGGAAGGTAAAGTGGAAAAGACAGCTTGTCGCTCTGAAAATGTTATGATATTATGGTAAAAAAGCAAGAATATTGCATCTAAGGAGGATGATTATGGGAAAAAAGATAGCAAATACCCTGCTGTTTCTGGCAGTTCTTGCCGCGGCGGTGGGAATGACGTTATATGTGGGCCAGGGAGTCGTCAGCGTTCTTGTCTATAATTTCATTTTCCTGGCAGTTATGGTTGTGATTTATTTTATCTGCCTTTTCGGAGGGATGTACCGGATGAATAATCTGGCCGAATCTCTGAGGAACGCAGGCCAGGAACTGGTGGGACTGTTTCAGAAGCCAGGCAAGGCGGAAACTGAGAAGGTCGTAAGCCTGAAAGGTATTTTCCATCACGGATATCTGGACAGGAAGATGAACGACTTTACAGACGGTATCAACAAGAGCGAGGAAGGCCTGGGCGATATTGAAGAATATTTCAATGAAGAGGATCTGGATAATCATATACATAAGCGTCTTCTTGAGATGGCACCGGATATTTTTACCAGCCTTGGTATCCTTGGAACATTCGTGGGACTTGTGTGGGGCCTTAAGAACTTTGAACCCTCCAATTATGAGGCGATGACAACTTCTGTTTCCGCTCTTGTAGACGGTATCAAGGTTGCGTTCCTAACGTCCATTTACGGAATTTCTTTTTCTATTATATACAGCTACGGTATGAAGAGTGAGTACTCCTCCATGACCGAGGGACTGCAGGATTTTCTTGGCAAGTTCCATGCTTATGTGATGCCTACGGCAGAGACAGAATCCATGAATATCATGGTTTCCACACAGAAAAACCAGACGGCGGTCATGACTCAGATGGCAGAGGATTTTTCTGTGAAACTGGCGGATAACTTTGAGAAGGTGATCACGCCCACTTTCCAGAAGATGAACGACTCTCTTGACGTACTTGTTTCTTCTGTGACACGCTGTCAGGAGGATGCGGTAAAAGAGATCGCAGACGCTTTCCTGAAGCAGATGAACGCTTCTTTTAAAACGCAGTTTGATGAATTCGGCAGGACGCTTGCGCAGCTGAAAGACGCGCAGACAGATAATGTGAACTATACTACGAATCTTTATCAGGCCATGAGCCGTCAGCTTACAGAGTCCTATATGCATCATGAGACGGAGATGAAGAAGATCCTGGAGGAAACAGGAAAGACTCAGAAGGAATATCTGGATACGGCGAACCGTATTGTCCGTGACAATCAGACCATACAGAAGCAGCAGCAGGCGGATTACCATCATCTTGCGGATTATCTCAAGGAGGCGGAGACTTCATCCGCCAAATTCTGGGTGGCCTGCAATCAGACCATGCAGAAATATGTGGAGGCTGCCGCTCAGGGAATGGACCGTGTGTCCGCCGCCGGCAGGGCAGGAAGCGATCTGCTTGAATCCAACAGACGTGCTGTCGAGGCTTTTGACGCCAGACTGCAGGAATTTACTGAATACCAGAAGAAATCAGCCCGTACCATGGATCAGGTTCGCAGGCTTCTTATGGATATTACCGCCGCCCGTGAAGGCGGAGAGATCCGTCTCAGCGCCGGAAGGAATACCCAGAAGGAAACCCTGGATAAGATCCGCGAGATCCTGGAGGCGCAGAGCGAACAGCAGAAGGAATTCCTGGAGGAAATGTCCAGAAACATCAAAGATCTTACGAAAGCTTCCGGAAAGGGAAAATTCGGTTTGTTCAGATAAAAGGAGAGACAGATGCGCAGAAGAAAAAAATCAGATGACCAGGGCTTTAATGTCTGGAGGTCCTATTCGGATATGATGGCCGGCGTTCTGCTTCTGTTCGTGCTCATTATGTGTGTGACACTGTTTCAGGCTCAGAAGAGTTATGACGAAAGTGTGAAAGAACGTGACGAGAAAATCGCCATGCAGGAGCAGTATACCCTTGAGATCCTTGCCCAGCAGAATGAACTGGACGAGAAGGAAGGCGAACTTCAGAGCCAGACCGAGCAGATCCAGTCCCAGGACGAGAAACTGAAAGATCAGGAGCAGCTGCTGGCAGCGCTGGCGGCCCAGCTTCAGGATCAGGAAAAAACGCTGAAAGAGCAGGCGGCCACGCTGAGCGCCCAGCAGACGGATCTTGATGAGAAAACAGCGCTCCTGGCAGATCAGCAGGCCCAGATCGATCAGATCGTGGGAGTGAAGGCGGAAGTAATAGAGGCTCTGAGGAACGAGTTCGCGGCCAGTAATGTGAATGTGGATATTGATTCCCAGACCGGAGCCCTCACACTGGACGCCAACGTTATGTTCGATTACGACCAGTATGAGCTCACGGATGAAGGAAAAGCTGTTCTCGAACAGATCCTGCCTATATACTGTCAGGTGCTCCTTCAGGGAGATTATACCCAGTATCTTGCCGAGATCATTATAGACGGATATACAGATACCGACGGAGATTACAGTTATAACCTGTATCTTTCCCAGATGAGATCCCTTGCCGTGGCCCAGTATCTTCTGGATATCCAGGGGAACTTCCTCAGCGCGGAGCAGAGCCAGGAGCTTCAGGATTATCTCACCGTGAACGGACATTCCATGGCCAATCCTATCCTGGACGCCCAGGGCAACGTTGATAAGGACGCTTCCAGGCGAGTGGAAGTGAAGTTCCGCCTTAAAGACGACGAGATGATCCAGGAACTGAACCAGATCATGAGCGGCGATGAGGCTGCCGCCGCTGCAGGAGAAAATTAAAAAAACACCTTGCAATCCCTGATCTTCTATAGTATAATCATACCTGTTGTAAAAAAGATGGTCCTCTGTTACAGATTTATGTATTAAGAACATCCAGAAGAATAGGAGAGAAAGAAATGAACGACATTATCAGAAACATCGAAGCTTCTCAGTTAAAAGCAGAAGCACCGGAATTCCGTGTAGGAGATACCGTAAGAGTGCATGCACTCATCAAAGAGGGAAACCGTGAGAGAGTTCAGGTTTTCGAGGGAACTGTACTGAAGAGACAGGGAGGAAGCTCCAGAGAGACTTTCACTGTAAGAAAGAACTCCAACGGCATCGGCGTAGAGAAGACATGGCCGCTGCATTCTCCCCACGTAGTTAAAGTAGAAGTTATCCGCCGCGGTAAAGTACGCCGTGCGAAACTGAACTACTTAAGAGACCGCGTAGGTAAAGCTGCCAAGGTTAAAGAGCGCGTGAGATAATACAATTTCAGAGGTTTCTATGAGGAGGGACAATAACGACAGCTATTGTCCCTCTTTGTTAATATCAGATGATTTCAGTTGAGGACCGGACATGGACATCAGAAATATAAAGAACTGGAAAGAAAATCCCAAATATCAGGAAATGAAGCTGCGTATGCAGGATGTAAAAGTAAAAAAGACGTTCCGCTGGATATTTGAAATCGCGGTGACGCTTGCTTTTGCGGCACTGACGGCTGTGTTAATGTTTCAGACTGTCACCATGCAGGAAAGCGCCATGGAACCTACCATCGAGGTGGGAGACAGCTTTTTTATGAATCGGGTGATCTATAAATTTTCTTCGCCAAAACGTGGAGATATTATTGTGTTCCGGACAGATGCCAGTGACGACGCGGCACTTCATATCCGGCGTGTGGTCGGGCTTCCCGGGGAGACGATCCTGATCAGGAACGGAAAGATTTACATAGATGGGGAAGAATATATGGAAAGCGGGAATTATCCAGCTGTTACCAATCCCGGACTGGCAGAAAACGGCGTTACTCTGAATTCAGGAGAATATTTTGTCCTGGGCGATAACCGGAACAACAGCGAAGACAGCCGGTATGCAGATATCGGCATGGTAAAGAAGCGGTATATTGCGGGAAAACTGTGGTTTCTCTGCTCGCCGTTTGAAAAAGCAGGATTTATGAGAGGTTAGACAAATATGAATGTACAGTGGTATCCCGGTCATATGACCAAAGCAAAACGACAGATGCAGGAGGATCTGAAACTGATCGATCTGATCATTGAGCTGGTGGATGCCCGGGTTCCCATTTCCAGCAGGAATCCGGATATTGACAGTCTGGGCCAGAATAAGGCAAGGCTGATCCTCCTGAATAAGGCGGATCTGGCTGACGAACGTCAGAATGAAGCCTGGAAGGAATATTTCCAGAACAGGGGGGTTCATGTGGTTAAGGTGGATTCCCGCAGCGGCGCGGGAATGAAACAGGTGCATGCAATGATCCAGGAAGCGTGCAGAGATAAAATAGAGAGGGACAAAAAGCGGGGGATTAAAAGCCGCCCGGTCCGCGCCATGGTGGCGGGAATCCCCAATGTGGGAAAATCCACATTTATCAACAGTTTCGCAGGAAAAGCATGTACGAAAACAGGAAACAAGCCGGGAGTTACCAGAGGAAAACAGTGGATCCGGCTTAATAAAAATGTAGAACTTCTGGATACGCCGGGTATCCTCTGGCCGAAATTTGAGGATCAGAAGGTTGGAGAACGGCTGGCCTGTATCGGTTCTATCAAAGACGATCTCCTGAATATGGAAGAACTTGCGCTTATTCTGATCGCTTACTTAAAGGAGCGATATCCCGGAGCTCTGGAAAAACGATATGAAGTATCCGAAGGAGGAGAGGCTCTGGCAGTGATGGAAGAGATCGCGAAAGTCCGGGGCTGTGTAAAAAAAGGAGACGAACTGGATTACGCTAAAACTGCAGGGATCATCTTTGACGATTTCCGCAGCGGTAAAACAGGGCGTATCACTCTGGAATGGGCGGAGCAGGAAGTATGAAAACAGTAAAAGAAATTACAGAAGAATTCGAAACGCTTCCCTGCAGAGAACGGGGGGAGCTGTACCGGATTTATCAGGACGATCCGCGAAGCGGCGTACAGAAACTCCTGGAACGTTACCGGAAAAAAGACGAAGCTCTGGAGAAAGAAAAACTCCGGATGGATGAGATGCTTCAGTATGAACGGGAATACAGTCATCTGGGATATCTCTGCGGGATCGATGAGGCCGGGAGAGGCCCTCTTGCCGGTCCGGTGGTGGCAGGTGCTGTGATCCTGCCGCAGGATAAGAAGATCCTGTATCTGAATGATTCCAAGAAGCTTTCCCCGGCGAAACGGGAGGAACTTTATGATGTGATCATGGATGAGGCGGTGGCTGTGGGCGTCGGGATCGTGGGGCCGGCCAGTATCGACGAGATCAATATCCTGCAGGCGACTTACGAGGCCATGCGTCAGGCCCTGGGGAAACTTTCTGTGAGGCCTCAGCTTCTTCTCAACGATGCGGTAACTATACCGGGTGTGGATATGCCTCAGGTGCCGATCATCAAAGGAGACGCAAAAAGCGCTTCTATCGCGGCGGCCAGCATCATAGCGAAAGTCACAAGGGACAGGCTGATGCAGGATTATGATAGAGCCCTTCCGGAATACGGATTTGCTTCAAATAAGGGGTACGGCTCGGCGGAGCACATCGCGGCGCTGAAGAAATACGGACCGTCTCCCATTCACAGAAAAAGTTTTATCACGCATTTCATATAACAAAAGATACCTACATAAAACATTGAAAAGGTGAAGTTCTATAAATAAACGGGAAACAGGCGGCTGCTATGAACATAAGGCGGCCGCTTTTCTGGAATCACGGGGACTTAAAGTCCTTGAACACAACTTCCGCTGCCGTACCGGAGAGATCGATCTAGTCGCCAGGGACGGAGGGTATCTGGTGTTTGTTGAGGTAAAATACAGACACAATAAAACAAGCGGCCGTGCAGCGGCTGCAGTGGACAGAAGGAAACAGCACATGATCAGCCGAACTGCGCTGCTTTATCTCATGTGCCGCGGATACAGCGAGTGTACAGACTGCCGCTTTGACGTGGTGGCTTTTGACGGGGAGAAGATCCAGTGGATACGAAATGCTTTTGATTTCATCTGAATCCGTGGACCGATAGTAAAAGATACAGATAAAATAAGATGTTCAGGAGAAGAATATGGAGATAAAATGGACCGGGGATGGCTATCCTCATATGAATATAAAAGAAAATAAAGGCGTTACATATCTGACATTTCCCGCGCTGGAAAAAGAGGAGGGATTTGTGCATGCCTTCAGTACCCGTCTGGGCGGTGTGAGCGAAGGAATCTACGCCTCCATGAACTTGAGTTTTACCAGAGGGGATAAAGAGGAGGCGGTCCGGGAGAATTTCAGAAGATTTTCCGACGCCCTGGGTTTTTTGCCGGAGGATATCGTATGCTCCAGCCAGACACATACAGCTAATGTAAGGGTGATGACGGAAAAAGACAGAGGAAACGGCGTAACACGTCCGGGGGTCTACGAAGACGTGGACGGCATGATCACGGATGTTCCCGGGGTGGTCCTGGCGACCTTTTACGCGGACTGTGTGCCTCTGTATTTCGTGGATCCTGTACACAGGGCTGTGGGGCTTTCCCATTCCGGATGGAGAGGGACCGCCGCCGGCATCGGAAGGGTGACGGTAAGAAAAATGCAGGAAACATATGGCACAAGGCCGGCGGATATACGAAGCGCGATCGGGCCGTCCATCTGCCAGGAATGCTACGAGGTGAGCGAGGACGTGATCCTTGAGTTCAGAGACGCCTTCCCCAAAGAAAACTGGAAAGACTTGTTCTACCGAAAAGAGAACGGGAAATATCAGCTGAATCTTCAGAAAGCCAACCGTCTGATCATGATGGACGCGGGCATTCCGGCTGAGAATATTTCCCTCCCGGGAATTTGTACATGCTGTAATCCGGAATTCCTTTTTTCCCACAGGGCGTCAAAAGGGCGCCGGGGAAACCTCGGCGCCTTTCTGGGAATTCGGAAATAATGATCAGTTTTTTACTTTACGCATCAACTCCATAATCTTGTCATTGCTGGAACGTACTTTTTCAACAGAAACGTCATGATTGATGATATCGATGATGCTGGCCAGATACTTGCTCATGTTGGCCTCGATATAATAGGGCTTCGTGAGCAGGTCCGGTATCCTGTAGTTAAGATTGGTGGTGATCACCTTATCGATCCAGCCCCGGTTGTAGTAGTCGTCAAACTTGTCAAGCCCGTCTGTGAAAAGCCCGTATGTAGTACAGATAAATACGCGCTTCGCATGGCGTTCCTTGAGCTGTTTGGCTACGTCAAGCATACTCTCGCCGGATGAGATCATATCGTCGATAATTACAACATCCTTGCCTTCTACGGAATCACCGAGGAATTCGTGAGCCACGATGGGGTTCTTGCCGTTTACGATAGTGGAGTAGTCGCGGCGTTTGTAAAACATTCCCATATCGACTCCAAGGATATTGGAGAAATATACCGCTCTTGACATAGCGCCTTCGTCGGGACTGATGATCATGAGATGATCGTTGTCCAGCCTGAAATCCGGCACATTCTTCACCAGAGCCTTCAGAAACTGATAGGTGGGGAAGAAATTGTCGAATCCGTTCAGAGGAATGGAGTTCTGAACGCGGGGATCGTGAGCGTCGAAAGTGATAAAGTTGGAAACGCCCATATCGCTCAATTCCTTGAGAGCCAGAGCGCAGTCCAGAGATTCTCTTTTGGAGCGGCGGTGCTGGCGTCCTTCATACAGGAACGGCATGATCACATTGATCCTGTGAGCCTTGCCTGTGGAAGCGGAAATGATCCTCTTCAGATCCTGATAATGGTTGTCCGGAGACATATGGTTTACATGGCCGCAGACGGTGTATGTCTCGCTGTAATTCGTGATATCCACCATGATAAAGAGGTCTGCGCCGCGGACGGATTCTTTGATGTAGCCTTTGCCTTCGCCGGTTCCGAAACGAACGCATTCACATTCGACAAGGAAAGACGGTTCGCTGTAACCCTGCGGTATAATGCTGGGCTGTTTCTTTTCCACAAGTTCTCTACGGAATTTCACAAGTTTCTTGTCTACTTCCTTCGCCAGGTCCTGACAGCCGGAAAGAGCGGCGATGCGGATGGGGGCGACAGGAAGAGATTTTTCAAGTAACTCTATATTGGGCATGATTTTCCTCCTGGGTTCGTGTTTTCAAAGTTGTCGGGCATCATATACAATGACGCTACTACTACATTTATAACATTTGCCCTAAATCCCGTCAAGGAATTTATTGATTTTTACTTCTGAAATTGTTATGATAGTAGCGACACAGAGAGAAAAACAGACTGTAAATAACAGTGGATATATAGCAGCAGAGGGAATCAGATTGAAAGAAAAAAGACATGTGATCTCCAGGGTCCTTCCGGGAAGTATTGCCGAGGAGCTTGAACTGGAACCGGGAGATATTCTGGCAGCGATCAACGGCCAGCCGGTGGAGGACGTATTCGATTACCGGTATCTTATGAACGATGAATATGTGACGCTTCTGGTGGAGAAGGCAGACGGAGAACTCTGGGAACTGGAAGTGGAGAAGGAGTTTGAGGAGGATCTGGGCGCGGAGTTTGAGAACGGGCTGATGGACGACTACCGTTCCTGCAGCAACCGCTGTATTTTTTGTTTCATTGACCAGATGCCTCCCGGAATGCGGGAAACATTATATTTTAAAGACGACGATTCCCGGCTGTCTTTTCTTCAGGGGAATTATGTGACTCTGACCAATATGAGCAGGAAAGATATCGATCGTGTGATCCGGTACCGCCTGGAACCCATAAATATCTCTTTCCAGGCCATGAATCCGGAACTGCGGTGCAGGATGCTGCATAACCGTTTTGCGGGCGAGGCGCTTGAGAAGGTGGATCTTCTTTATGAAGCCGGTATTTCCATGAACGGCCAGATCGTCCTATGTAAAGGAATTAACGATGGCAGCGAACTGGAGTACAGTCTTGAGAAGCTTTCCGCTTACGCTCCGGTTCTTCAGAGCGTTTCCGTGGTCCCGGTGGGGCTTACGAAATTTCGCGAAGGTCTTTTTCCCCTTGAACCATTTACGGAAGAAGATGCGGAGAAAGTGCTTGAACAGATACACCGCTGGCAGAAGGCCATGTATGAGAAACACGGGATCCATTTTGTCCATGCTTCGGATGAATGGTATATTCTCGCCGGACAGGAGCTTCCGGAGGAAGAGCGCTATGACGGTTATATCCAGCTGGAGAACGGCGTGGGAATGCTGCGGCTTCTGGGTACGGAAGTGAAGGCCGCTCTTGAAGAGCGCGCCGGCGACGACAGGAAGCTGAGGATTTCTGCGGCTACCGGAAAACTTGCCGCGCCATACCTCAGACAATGTATGGACGCGATACATGAGAAATTCCCTCGTGTTAATGTAGAAGTACATGAGATCTCGAACCGTTTTTTCGGCGAAAGGATTACGGTGTCCGGTCTGATCACGGGACAGGACCTGAAAGAACAGCTGACGGGACAGGACCTGGGAGAGCGGCTTCTGATCCCCTGCAATATGCTCCGCAGCGGAGAGGATGTTTTTCTTGACGACATGACAGTGGAAGAGCTTTCCGAAGCCCTGAACACCGAGATCGTAGTGGCAGATGAAGATGGAGCGGATCTGGTATCTTCCGTACTGGATCCCCCTGACCATAAAAAACAGATAAGGAGACAGATGTATGAGCAAACCAGTAGTAGCGATCGTGGGAAGGCCTAATGTGGGCAAATCCACGTTGTTCAATGTGCTTGCCGGAGAGATGATCTCCATTGTCAAGGACACGCCCGGTGTGACCCGGGACCGGATCTACGCGGATGTGACCTGGCTGGATCATTCCTTTACCCTCATTGATACAGGCGGAATCGAGCCTGACAGCAGCGATATCATTTTATCCCAGATGAGGGAGCAGGCCCAGATCGCCATAGATACGGCGGATGTGATTATTTTTATCACCGACGTCCGCCAGGGCCTTGTGGACGCCGACGCCAAGGTGGCGGATATGCTTCGCCGCAGCCAGAAGCCGGTGCTTCTTGTAGTTAATAAGGTAGACAGCCTTCAGAAATATATGATGGATGTTTACGAGTTCTATAATCTGGGCATCGGAGAGCCGATTGCCATTTCCGCGGCCAACCGCACAGGGATCGGAGATCTTCTTGACGAGGTTGTGAAGGAGTTCCCCGAAGGCGCGGGAGAAGATGAGGACGACGACATTCCCCGGATCGCCGTGGTGGGTAAACCCAACGTGGGCAAATCCTCGCTGATTAACAGGCTTCTGGGACAGGACCGTGTGATCGTATCGGATATTGCCGGAACCACCAGGGACGCGGTGGATACGAAAGTCAAATGGCAGGGAAAAGAATATATTTTCATTGATACCGCCGGACTTCGCCGCAAGGGAAAAGTGAAAGAAGAAATTGAGAGATACAGTGTGATCCGCACAGTCACTGCGGTGGAGCGGGCTCACGTGGTGGTTATGCTGATCGACGCCGTGGAGGGCGTGACGGAACAGGACGCCAAGATCGCCGGGATCGCCCATGAGAAGGGCAAGGGCGTGATCATTGCCGTCAACAAGTGGGACGCGGTGGAGAAGGACGATAAGACGATCTATAAATTTACCAACAGGATCCGCGAGGTGCTTTCGTACATGCCGTACGCGGAGATCGTCTTCATCTCGGCCAAAACGGGACAGAGGATCCCGCGCCTGTTCGAGACCATCGATATGGTGATCGAGAACCAGACGCTGCGGATCCAGACGGGAGTGCTTAACGAGATCCTTTCCGAAGCGGTGGCGATGCAGCAGCCGCCCTCCGACAGGGGCAAGCGCCTGAAGATCTTCTATATGACACAGATAGGAGTACGCCCGCCTACTTTTGTTATTTTTGTAAATGACAGGGAACTGATGCATTTTTCCTACACCAGATATATTGAAAACAAGATCAGGGAGGCTTTCGGCTTCCGCGGAACCTCTCTGAAATTCATTATCCGTCAGCGGGGAGAGAAGTGATTATGGAACGAATTATCTGTCTGATCATCGGATATATATGCGGCCTGTTTCAGACTTCCTATATTATCGGCAGAATGCATAAAACCGATATCCGGGAACATGGAAGCGGAAACGCGGGAACGACCAACGCGCTGCGAACCTTCGGCAAAAAGGCGGGAGCGCTGACTCTTCTGGGAGACATCCTGAAATGCGTGATCGCGGTCCTGCTGGCGAATCTCATTTTCGGAAAGAGCTGCGGGGACATTATGCCGCTTCTTTCCGTGTACGCTGCGGCGGGATGCATCCTGGGACATAATTTCCCGGCTTACCTGAACTTCCGCGGCGGGAAAGGATTCGCTGCGTCGGTGGGATTTATCCTTATTTTTGACTGGAAGATCTTCCTTGTGGGAGCGGTGGTGTTTTTCGCCGTGTTTTTCCTGACCCACTATGTATCCCTGGGGTCCCTGAGCGCCTATGTGACGGCGTTCCTCGGAATGATCCTGCGGGGAGAGGGCGGCGCGTACGGAATGGATAAGAGCCATATGATGGAAATGTATATTCTCATGGCGGCGCTTACGCTGCTGGCTTTCTACAAGCACCGTTCCAATATCGTCCGTCTGATCCACGGAAACGAGAACCGCATATATCTCACGAAGAAACAGTAGCGTTATGCCGGCTGTCATGTAATACAGCCCTCTATAAAAACGAAAGGTAAAAAGGTGGAGAGAATGGCTAAAATCAGTGTATTGGGCGCAGGAAGCTGGGGAACGGCGCTTTCCCTTCTGCTTCATAATAACGGACACAGCGTACGGCTCTGGTCGGCGCTTAAAGATGAAGTGGAGATGCTGAGGACAAAGAGAGAGCACGAGTCAAAACTTCCGGGAGTCCACCTTCCGGAGGATATCGAGATCACATGGGATCTGGAAAGCTGTCTTAAGGATCCGGATGTGGCCGTACTCGCGGTTCCGTCCCCCTTTACCAGAAGCACATCCGCGCAGATGGCGCCGTACGTGAAAAAAGGCCAGATCATCGTCAATGTTGCAAAGGGAGTGGAGGAGAATACTCTGATGACATTAAGCGAGATCATCAGCCAGGAGATTCCGCAGGCGGATGTCTGTGTGCTTTCCGGTCCCAGCCATGCGGAGGAAGTCGGACGGGGGATCCCCACAACCTGCGTGGTAAGCGCCTCTGAACGCAGTATGGCGGAATATCTTCAGGGCATTTTTATGAGTCCGGTATTCCGCGTCTATACAACTCCGGATATCCTGGGAGTAGAGCTGGGAGGAGCGCTTAAAAATGTGATCGCCCTTGCCGCCGGAGCTGCGGATGGACTTGGTTATGGCGACAATACAAAAGCCGCTCTGATCACACGGGGGATTGCGGAGATTGCCCGGCTGGGGACGAAGATGGGAGCCAGGATCGAAACCTTTTACGGGCTGTCAGGAATCGGAGACCTTATCGTTACCTGCGCCAGTGTTCACAGCCGCAACAGAAAAGCAGGCTATCTCATAGGAAAAGGATATACAATGAAAGAGGCCATGGATGAGGTGAAGATGGTCGTGGAGGGCGTCTATTCCGCAAAGGCGGCCAAAAGCCTGGCGGAAAAATTCCAGGTTGAGATGCCCATCATAGAAGAGGTCAACAAGGTATTGTTTGAGGACAAGAAAGCTGCAGATGCGGTTATGGATCTGATGATCCGCGATAAAAAAGTAGAAACACCAATGCTGCCGTGGTAGTAAAAAAAGGCTGTGTCGCCGGGATAAATCCCGGGATACAGCCTTTTCGATCTTCTCTGCCTGAAAGAGATGAGGACCGGAGCCGGAACTCAGAACATCACTCCCCGAAGATCCTCAGGAACAGAGGCACTGTGATAATTCTCATTCAATGTGTCCAGAAGATCCATATCTTCCTGATCGATGGAAAAATCAAAAATATTCGCGTTGGATTCTATGCGGTCCGGGTGGACAGATTTGGGAATTACGGAAATTCCCTTCTGCACAGCCCAGCGAAGACCTACCTGCGCCGGTGTGTGGGCATATTTCGTACCCATTACACAGAGAACGTCATGATCCAGGTAAGCGCCTCTGGCAAGAGGAGCGTAAGCCTGGACCTGAATTCCGTTCGCCTGACAATAATCGATGAGTTCTTTCGGATAACAGAGCGGATGGCATTCGATCTGATTTACTGCTGGAACGATGCCGGAAACCCTGCGGAGTTCTTCGAGATGACGGATCTCAAAGTTGCTGACGCCGATGGAAAGAGCCCTGCCGGAACTCAGGATCTTCTCCATTTCTTTCCAGGTGCTTAAGTAGCAGCCCGGAACAGGCCAGTGGATCAGGTAAAGATCGATGTAGTCCAGGCCAAGACGGTCAAGGCTGCGCTGAAAAGCGCCTTCCACATCGCCCAGACGCTGGGCATTGTTCCAGATCTTGGTGGTGATAAAAAGCTCTTTGCGCGGGACACCGCATCTGGCAATACCGCGTCCTACATTCTCTTCGTTCTTATACGCGGAAGCGGTGTCAATCATGCGGTAGCCGCATTTCACAGCGGAAATAATAGCGTTCTCCGCTTCGTTTTCTCCGGTGGCTTTATATACGCCCAGACCAAGCAGGGGCATTTTTCTGTCGTTATTTAAAAATACTGCGTTAGTCAAAATGGTTCCTCCTTGTATACAGACCCGATTCAGGAACTGTTTCTTCCAATGATATGCAACCCGGCGCATACCGGATCGTATATTCTGTCTGACCATACATTGTTCATTATAACATAGAATTATGAAAGAAGCACTTCTTTTTTATTAAAAAATTACTACGAACTTCCGCATTATGTAACCTGAATGTAAAAAAACAGATACTGAAAAAGATTGTATTTGATAAAAAACAATATTGTTATAATTATAACAATAGTTTTGCCGTTAGAAAAAATATCACAAATATCCTGAAATAAAATAAGGATTTTCCGTTATTTTCATTGTGAATTTATCAATAGTACCTTGCTAAAAGAAAGATAAAGATGTATAATAAATCATAATTGATAATTTCTTGTCATAAGTGCGCATTTTTTTAGAAAGGAGTAGGAACATGCATCTTATTAAAGACGAAAACGGTAATCCTGTTCAGCACGGACATGAACATACACACAGCCACGGAGAGGGATGTGAGAACCATTCTCACGACCACTGCGGCATCTGTCAGGGAGGCGACTGCAAGAATGAAACCACAGCGCTTCTGACATACATGCTCCAGCACAATGAGCATCACGCCCAGGAACTGGATCAGATGGCGGACAACCTTGAGAAAATGGGGCTTTCCGCTGCGGCGAAGACCATTAAGGAAGCTGTATCTGATTTCCAGAAAGGGAACATGCGTCTGGGACTTGCCCTGACACTGGTGAAAGAAGAACTGAAATAATTTAAGACTCGCATCAGGAGGTGACACGAATGTGTCTTGCAACAGTATATAAAGAAAGCGATGATTCCGTGATCTTTAAGAATGTAAGCCGTATTGATGTGGATGGAGAGAAGATTATTCTCCGGGATATCATGGGCGACGAGCGGATCATCGAGGGCCGCATCCTTATGGTGGATCTGGCGAACAGTGTTGTGAAGCTGTGCTGTGACTGAACAGCGCGCGGGAACAATTATTAATACAGTAATACCTGACTTAGGAGGCATCAATAATTATGGCACATGTGATTGCCGTCGCAGGTAAAGGCGGCGTTGGAAAGACTACTTTGTGCGGAATGCTGATCCAGTATCTCTGCGAGCAGGGAAAGGGCCCTGTCCTCGCTGTGGATGCGGATGCGAATTCCAATCTGAACGAGGTTCTCGGAGTGAAGGTAGACACCACTCTCGGAGACGTCCGCGAAGAGATCGCGCGGGCGGAGATGGCGAAGGAGAGTCCGATCCCGGCCGGGATGTCCAAGGCGGACTATGCGGAACTCCGTTTCGAGGACGCTCTGGTGGAAGATGATGATTTTGATCTGCTTGTTATGGGCAGGACGCAGGGGAAAGGCTGTTATTGTTATGTGAACGGACTTCTTCAGGCGCAGCTTGCCAAATACCAGAATAACTATCCCTATTTTGTTGTTGATAATGAAGCCGGCATGGAACATATCAGCCGGGGCGTTCTGCCTACCATGCAGACGGCGATCCTGGTAAGCGACTGTTCCAGAAGAGGAATCCAGGCGGTAGGGAGGATCGCGCAGCTGATTAAAGAATGCGATATGCATCCGTCCACGGTTGGCCTGATCGTCAACCGGGCGCCAAAAGGCGAACTGAATCCCGGAATTATAGATGAGATTCAGATCCAGGGTCTGAATCTTCTGGGTGTGGTTCCCCAGGATGAATCCGTGTATGAGTATGACTGCGAGGGTAAACCCACGGCGTCTCTTCCGGAGGACAATCCTGTGAAACAGGCTCTCCGGGCTATCGTTGATAAACTGGACCTGTGATCCGGCCGCTTCAGTAAGCGGGATGTCTGCACCGGGAAGAGGTTTTTCCGGCGGACTTTTTTACATGAAAATAACCCATGGGCGGGGATGGGTTCTGTCTGCGGGGTTATTATAAAAAAGACAAAATAAACATACATGGCCGCGTTTATCTTATCTGCCATGTATCACTAAAGGAGGTCAATAATGAGTGAATTCAAATTAACTACAGTGGAAGAATTTGAGAATGCCACTAACAGACTGCTGGAGACCGGCGCTAAAGTGGGCGCTGATTCATGGCAGCTCCGCGTGAAAAATCAGACTCCACACTGTAAGTTCGGAGAGAAGGGCATCTGCTGCCGTATCTGCTCCATGGGACCGTGCCGTATTACTCCGAAGGCTCCGAGAGGAATCTGCGGATGCGACGCACACGGCATCGTAGGAAGAAACTTCCTTAAATTCACAGCAGGCGGAGCAGCGACACATTCCGATCACGGACGAGAGATCTGTCATACTCTGTACTGCGCAGACAAAGATGGGAACTACAAAGTAAAAGATCCCGAGAAACTGATCCGTATCGCAAAAGAATGGGGCGTTGAGACAGAAGGTAAAGATATTTACGATCTGGCGCACGAAATGGCTGAGACAGGCCTTATGGAATATGGTAAACCCTTCGGTTACCAGAGATTCCTTGACAGAATGCCCGCAGCCCAGAAAGAGAAGCTGATCGAAAACGAGATCGCTCCCCGTGCCATTGACCGCGAGGTTGCTTCCTCTCTCCACATGTCCCATATGGGATGTTCTTCCCTTCCGGAAGCGCTTGTGAAACAGTCTCTCCGCTGCGGTCTTGCAGACGGATGGGGCGGCTCCATGATGGGAACCGAATTCTCCGACGTGCTTTTCGGAACTCCGAAGCCCATCGACACAGAGGCGAACCTGGGCGTTATGGTGGAAGAGAACGTAAACATCGTTGTACACGGCCATGATCCCAGCCTTTCCGAGATGATCTGCGAATACGCGGACAGCAAGGAAATGATCGACTACGCGAAATCCGTAGGAGCCAAGGGTATCACAGTATCCGGTGTATGCTGTACCTCCAACGAAGTGGCAATGCGCCGCGGCGTTCCCATGGCGGGCAACTTCCTGCAGCAGGAGAACGTTGTTCTCACAGGCGCCTGTGAGGCTATCGTTGTTGACGTTCAGTGTATCTTCCCGGCACTTGGACCGTTAAGCAAATGTTTCCACACCAAATTTATCACAACTTCTCCCATTGCTCAGATGCCGGATTCTGAATTTATCAGATTCAACGCTGAGACAGCAGGAGAAAACGCGAAAGCGATCGTTAAACTCGCGATCGACAACTTCAAGAACAGAAAGCCCGAGCTCGTACATATCCCGCAGCTGAAGCAGAAGGCTACTGTAGGTTACTCCACAGAAGCGATCGTTAAAGTCCTTGACGGTGTTACCAACTCTCAGGTAGATGAACTTGGCACCACCAAGCCGCTGCTTGAGTGCATCACTTCCGGCGTTATCCGCGGCGCTGTTGCCATGGTAGGATGCAACAACCCGAAGATCCGTCCGGACTACGCTCACATTGAGCTTATGAAGAAATGTATTGCCAACGATATCATTATCATCGCATCCGGATGTTCCGCACAGGCTGCCGCCAAGGCCGGCCTTATGGACAAATCCGCGAAGGAACTCTGCGGAGACGGTCTGAAGAGAGTCTGTGAACTGGCTGATATCCCGCCTGTTCTTCATATGGGATCCTGCGTGGATATTTCCCGTATGATGGTTCTTGCGGCTGAACTTGCCAAAGACGCAGGCCTGCAGATCAATCAGCTTCCTGTAGTGGGATGCGCTCCGGAGTGGATGTCTGAGAAGGCAGTATCCATCGGTAACTATGTTGTGGCTACCGGTATCGATACCTTCCTTGGTGTTGATCCTTATGTGGCAGGTTCCACAGAGATGGCGGAACTTCTGACAGAGGGAACCAGAAAATGGGTAGGAGCTGCCTACACAGTTGAAACAGATATCGAGAAATTAGTTGATCTGATGATCGAGAGAATCGAAGAGAAGAGAACAGCTCTTGGAATCTGATATATTAATAAGCAAAAAAGGTGGATGACGTAAAATGAAAATCGCAGTAACAGGAAAAGGCGGCGTGGGTAAGACAACCTTTGCGGCGACTCTGGCCCGCCTCTACGCGGCGGAAGGAAGGCCGGTCCTGGCGGCGGATGTGGATCCGGATGCCAATCTGGGACTTGCCCTCGGGTTCGATGAAGACACACTGGATTCTATTGTTCCCATTTCCAAAATGCGCAAACTGGTGGAAGAGCGGACTGGCGCGACGGCAGGAAATCAGTTTTATCATCTGAACCCCAAAGTGGACGACATTCCCGACAAATACGGCAAGGTCTGCAACGGAGTCAGGCTCCTTGTTCTTGGTACTGTGGAGACCGGCGGCGGCGGATGCGTATGTCCGGAACATGTGATGCTGAAACGGATCATCAATAATCTTGTTCTCCGCAGAGAGGATGTCGTGATCCTTGATATGGAGGCAGGACTGGAACATCTGGGACGGGGTACCACAGAAGGTGTCGACGCTTTTATCGTGGTGATCGAACCCGGAGCCAGAAGCGTTCAGACCTATAAGAATGTTAAGCGTCTGGCGAAGGATCTTGGCGTGTCGCAGGTAAAGGTTGTGGCCAACAAGGTGCGCACCGAAGAGGACGAGGCATTTGTCACCGGACGGATTCCAGAGGAAGATCTTCTTGGAATGATCCATTATAATACAGAGGTGATGGACGCTGATCGACAGGGGAAATCCCCCTATGACTTCAGCGAGACAGTCACCGGAGAGATCAGAAAGATAAAAGAAAAAATTGATCGTCAGTGATCTATAATTAGGAGGTATAACAGTGACTTTATTTGAAAGTGTTTTCGCAGGAAACGACGCGGTCTATGGCCTTACCGAGAACGCCATTGACGAAGCGATCAAAGCTCATGGAGCGGACAAAGCAGTCAGCTTCCCCAACACCGCTTATTCCCTTCCCTGCTACTACGCAGTAACAGGAACCAAGGTAGGCACACTTGGAGAGCTGAAAGAAGCGCTCGGGGTTGTGAAGACCCTGATGACAAGAGAGAAAAGGACCCACGACGTATTTATGTCCGGTGTGGCTACAGCGCTCTGCGCGGAGTTCATCGAGGTCCTGAAATACATCGACGGCGCGGTTCCCTACGAAGAGCCCTGCTACGGCCATCTTGCCGACGCAGTGATCCGTGAACTGGGCGTGCCGCTGGTAACAGGCGATATCCCCGGCGTAGCCGTGATCCTGGGCAAAGCTCCTTCCGCAGAGGAAGCGGCGGCCCTGGTAAAATCCTACCAGGCACAGGGTATCCTTGTGACCCTGACCGGAGATATCATCGATCAGCTTGCAGAGATCAACTATAAGACAGGCGCCAACGTACGTGTGATCCCGCTGGGCAAGGATGTTACATCTGTGATCCACGTAGTATCTGTAGCGATCCGCGCGGCTCTGATCTTCGGTAACGTAAAACCGGGCGACGCTGCAGCTCTTATGGAATACACCATGAAACGTGTTCCGGCGTTCGTAAACGCATTCGCACCGCTGAACGACGTGATCGTCGCATGCGGAGCAGGCGCTATCGCACTTGGCTTCCCGGTAATCACCGACCAGGCGGACGTTGCGAGAGTACCGAAGAGCCTGATCTGCCAGACAGATATCAGCAAATGGAACGCAACCTCCCTTGAGGCCCGCGACATCAAGATCAAGATCACCAATATCGATATCCCGGTAGCGTTCGCGTCCGCATTCGAGGGCGAGATCATCCGCCGCAAGGATATGCAGGTAGAGTTCGACGGATCCCGTGTGGACTGCGCGGAACTTGTACAGACCTGTGACGCCAGTGAGGTAGAGGACCACAAGATCACCGTGATCGGACCGGAAGCAGACGAGATGGAGCTTGGAAGCAAGAACTGCATCGCATACGTTGTGAAGGTTGCCGGCAAGAACATGCAGGCAGACTTTGAGCCGGTTATCGAGCGTAAGTTCCATAACTACATCAACTGCATCGAGGGCGTATACCATACAGGCCAGAGAGACATGCAGCGTATCCGTATCAGCATCGACGCGTTCAACGCAGGATTCCGCATCAAACACATCGGAGAAGTGCTTTACTCTCAGGTGAAGAACGAATTCGACGCGGTTGTGGATAAATGCGAAGTAGTGATCTACACAGATCCGGCAGAATGTAAGAGAGTACGCCATGAGGTGGCTATCCCCACATTCGAGAAACGTGACGAGCGTCTGGATAACCTGACAGACGAGTCTGTAGACGTATACTACAGCTGTATCCTTTGCCAGGCATTCTCCCCCAGCCACGTATGCGTGGTAACACCGGAGAGACTGGGACTGTGCGGAGCCGTATCATGGCTTGACGCCAAGGCGACCAACGAGCTGGATCCGGCAGGACCTTGCCAGGTGATCACCAAAGAGCGTCCCATCGATGAGAACCTTGGTTCTTATGAGGACGTAGACGAGGCAGTGAAGAAACTTTCCCAGGGCGCACTGGAGCATGTAACCCTGTATTCCATCATGCAGGATCCCATGACCTCCTGCGGATGCTTCGAATGTATCTGCGGTATCGAGCCGTTCTCCAACGGCGTTGTCATCGCCAACCGTGAGTACGCGGGTATGACACCTCTTGGAATGACCTTCCCGGAGATGGCATCCATGACAGGCGGCGGCGTGCAGACACCGGGCTTCATGGGACACGGCAAGCACTTCATCTCTTCCAAGAAGTTTATGAAGGCAGAGGGCGGAATCGAGCGTATCGTATGGATGCCCAAGGAGCTGAAAGACTTCGTGGCAGAGCGTCTGAACAAGACGGCAAAAGAGCTTTACGGAATCGACAATTTCACAGACATGGTCGGAGACGAGACAGTAGCGACAGATCCGGAGACACTGGTGGCTTTCCTTACCGAGAAGAACCATCCGGCACTTGCACTGGATCCGATGATGTAATAATTTACGGCGGAGAATGGGGCTTTCCTCATTCTCCGGCGTTATGCTTTCAGAAAGCAGTCGTGAAAACTGACAGAAAGGTTTGCCTATTTTTGGCGGAATCTGCCTTGTCAATAACCTATGAACTGTTGTATAATATGCAATAGAGTATAAATATCAATACTTAAATTTTTAAGAGGAGGCTAATAAGAAATGCCGTTTAATCAGAAACCACAAAAGTTTAATGCGAAGATTAACTCAGTCACAATCGGAAGCGGAGACAAGACTGTGACAATCGGCGGAGACAGCACATTTCCGTTCTACACCTTTGACGCTCCGTCAGAGAACTGCCCGAAGATCGGCGTAGAGATTTCTGACATGGGCCTTGAAGGCGTATCTGAGGGAATCAAAGCATACTACGACGGAGCTTCCACCATGGCTGACATCGCGAAGAAAGCAGCCTCTATGGAGGGCGCTGACTTTGTCGCACTGATCCTGGAAGGCGGAGATCCCAACGGTGAGAACAAGTCCATCGACGAGCTGATCGCAGTTGTCAAGGAAGTTGCCGACGCAGTTGACTGTCCGCTTGTTGTAGAGGGATGCAAGAACGTAGAGAAGGATGCGGAACTTCTTCCGAAGGTTGCAGAGGTTCTTCAGGGAAGAAACGCTCTGATCCTTTCCGAGAAAGAAGAGAACTACAAGGCTATCGGCGCAGCTGCAGGTCTGGCATACAATCAGATCGTAGGCGCTGAGTCCGCGGTAGATATCAACCTTGCGAAGCAGCTGAACGTTGTTACAACACAGCTTGGCGTAGATCCCAAGAAGATCGTTATGAATATCGGAAGTGCGGCAGCAGGCTACGGATATGAATATGTGGTTTCCACTATGGACCGTA
Organism: Candidatus Blautia excrementigallinarum; assembly: GCA_019119235.1. Taxonomy (GTDB): domain Bacteria; phylum Bacillota; class Clostridia; order Lachnospirales; family Lachnospiraceae; genus Blautia_A; species Blautia_A excrementigallinarum. Next base: position 35,194 of record DWXL01000015.1, read on the forward strand.
TCAAAGGTGCTGCTCTCGGCCAGAACGACAATATGCTTCAGATGCCTATCATTACACCTGTATCCGCAGAGACATGGGGCGTGAAGGAAGCTACAGCTTCCGAAGCCGACATGCCGGAGTGGGGCCCGCAGGACGAGCGTGGAATCGACATGGAGATCATGACAGCCGCAGCAGACCTGGCAGCAGGTTCTGACGCTGTGATCTTAAGACATCCGGAATCTGTTAAGACAATTTCCAAGATGATCAAAGCACTTGTGTAACGAATAGGAGGATAATTGAGCTATGGCACTGAATGGTATTCAGATCTTTAAATTAACACCAAAGAAAAACTGTAAGGAATGTGGATGTCCGACGTGTATGGCTTTCGCTATGAAAGTTGCACAGGGCGCTATGCAGATCGAGCAGTGTCCGCATATGTCAGAAGACGCGCTGGCTACTCTTTCCGAGGCTACCGCGCCGCCGATGAAGACCATCAAGATCGGAACAGGCGACGGCGAGTTCACTCTCGGAGGAGAGACTGTTCTCTACAGACATGAGAAGACATTTGTCAGCAAGACAAGATATGCAGTATCTCTCTGCACAGGCATGAGCGACGCTGAGGTTGACGCGAAACTTGCTGAAATCCCGGTAGTTGACTATGAGCGTATCGGCGAGAGAATGCATGTTGAGCTTGTATATGTAAACTGCGGAGCAGACGCAGACGCGGCTAAATATACAGCGCTGGTTGAGAAGGCCAAAGGCCTTGGAAGAACTCTGATCCTGGGATGCACTGATCCCGAGATCGCGAAAGCCGCTCTTGAAGTATGCAAGGACAGCAAACCGGTTCTGAACGGAGCAAACGCTTCCAACTATGAAGCTATGAACGCAGTTGCCACAGAGGCAGGCGTTGTTCTGGGCGTATCCGGTAAAGATATCAACGAATTATATGACACAACAGCAGCACTTGAGAAACTGGGCAACAAGAACCTCGTTCTTGACACCACAGGCGCTGACGCAAAAGAAACATTCGCAAATACTGTACTGGTTCGCCGTGCAGCTCTGAAAGATCAGGACAGAACCTTCGGTTATCCGTCTCTGGTCAACCTTGTTAAGATCGCTCAGGGCGACAAACATCTGCAGGCAGCACTGGCAGCACTGTTTACCATGAAATACGGTTCCATCGTTGTAATGGAAGAGATGACATACGCAGAAGCGCTTCCGCTTTACGGACTGCGCCAGAACGTATTTACAGACCCGCAGAAGCCGATGAAGGTAGAGCCGGGTATCTACCCGCTGAACGGCGCGGACGAGAATTCTCTCGTAGTTACCACTGTAGACTTCGCTCTTACTTACTTCGTTGTATCCGGAGAGCTGGAGCGTTCCGGTGTTCCGCTTAACTTCGTTATCAACGACGCCGGCGGACTTTCCGTTCTTACCTCCTGGGCTGCAGGTAAATTCTCCGGAACAAGCATTTCCGAGTTCATCAAAGAGAATGTTGAGCCGAAGGTAAAATGCAGAAAACTCGTGATCCCCGGCAAGGTAGCCGTACTGAAGGGCGATCTGGAAGCAAAACTTCCGGGATGGGAGATCATCGTAGGACCGAGAGAAGCAGTACAGCTTGTGAAGTTCTTAAAGGATATGCAGGCATAACTGCACCTTATCATAACAAAGTAATGTAAAGGAGAACACAGGTATGGCAAAATTTGTAGTAATCGGAGAAAGACTTTCAACAACAGCTCCCGCTGTAAACAAAGCTTTCATGGAAAGAGATCCGGAGCCGATCATCAAGAGAGCAAAACAGCAGCTTGACGCAGGCGCTACTTATCTGGATGTTAATATCGGACCGGCTGAGAACGACGGCGAGGATCTGATGAAGTGGGCGGTTCAGCTCCTTCAGTCCGAGTTCGACAACGTTCCGCTTGCTCTTGATACAACCAATAAAAAAGCAATCGAAGCCGGAATTTCTGTTTACAACAGAAGCAAAGGCAAACCGATCGTTAACTCTGCAGACGCAGGCGACAGAATTTCCAACATCGACCTTGCGGCAGCTAACGACGCTATCGTTATCGCTCTCTGCTCATCAGGAATGATCGCATCCGACAACGACGAGCGTATGATGCACTGCCAGAACATGCTGGAGAGAGGCCTTGGCCTTGGCATGGAAGCAGAGGATCTGTGGTTTGACCCGCTGTTCGTAGTTGTTAAAGGTATGCAGGAAAAACAGATGGAAGTTCTGGAAGCAATCAAAATGTTCTCCGATATGGGACTTAACTCTACCGGCGGACTTTCCAACAACAGCAACGGTATGCCGAAAGCTATCCGTCCGATCATGGATTCCGCTCTGGTAGCTATGGCAATGATGCAGGGTCTTACCTCCGCAATTGTCAACCCCAATGATCTTCGTCTTATGGAGACCATTAAATCCTGTGACGTATTCAAAGGAAACACTCTGTACGCAGATTCTTATCTGGAGATCTGATCCGCCGGCAGACAATCCGTTCTGCGGTAAGGGAACGCTATGTGCAGGCGGTCCCGGAGAAGAGTTTTATAGTGTACATAACCAAGATGAGGGCTGGAGACTTCGGTCTTCAGCCCTTCATCTATCTTAGGAGAAAGGTGGTTGCCTGATGTTTAAGGTAACGTTTGCTTTTGAAGACGGCAGTGTAACAGAAACGTATGCCAATACAGGAGACAATCTCCTGGAGATCGCCCGAGAAGCCAATGTGGCGATCGATGCTCCCTGCTCCGGGAACGGAGCCTGCGGGAAATGCCGCGTTCAGTTAAAGAACGGCGAGCTGGAAACAAAGAAAACACTTCATATTTCCGATGAAGAATTTGAGGAAGGATGGCGTCTGGCCTGCATGAGCAAGATTATTGCAGACGTGGAGGTGCTTGTTCCGGACATTGCTTCCGCTTACAAGAGCAGGATGAAAGTCGCGGATTTAAGCTCAAGAGAAGAAATCGCCATTTTTGAAAACGCCAAGAGAGAGATCGAACTGGCGGGTATTGAATTGAAAAACAGCCTTGACGTGGTGGAGGTTCGGATGGAAGAACCTACTCTGGACGATACCATGCCTGACATCGAAAGGCTTTCGCGCGCGCTGCGCAAGTTTATGAACCTGAAGCGTGTGAGAATCCCCTATACGGTTCTCAGAAAGCTTCCGGATGTTCTCAGAAACAGTAAGTTTTCTGTGAAATGTGTGCTTAGGACAACACCGGACGATATGTTCGTATATGATATTTTTGACAGCAGAGAAGACGTGGTGATCGGCGGACTTGCGGTGGATATCGGTACCACTACAGTATCCGCTGTTCTGATCAACATGGAGACGGGAGAGATCCTGGCGAAGAGCTCTGCCGGTAACGGACAGATCCGTTATGGAGCCGACGTTATCAACCGTATTATCGAGGCGGCCAAACCGGGTGGCCAGAAGAAGCTGCAGGACGCGGTGATCAAGGAGACCATCAATCCCATGATCCATGAGATGTGCAAAAGCATTGGTTTTCCCAAAGACAGGATCTACCGTATGTGCGTGGCTTCCAACACGACGATGAATCATCTGTTCGCCGGCATCAACGCAGATTATCTCCGTATGGAGCCGTACATCCCGGCGTTCTTTAAAACTAATTCGCTGTTCTCCTCGGATGTGGGGATCGACATCAACCAGGATGCGCATATTATTATCGCGCCCAATATCGGAAGCTATGTAGGCGGCGATATTACCGCGGGCACCCTGGTGAGCATGATCTGGAACAGACCGGAATTCTCCCTGTTCATCGATCTGGGAACCAACGGTGAGCTTGTATTCGGCAACTCTGACTTCATGATGAGCTGCGCCTGCTCTGCGGGACCGGCTTTCGAGGGAGGAGACATCAGCTGCGGCATGCGAGCCACAGACGGAGCTATCGAAGCCTGTACCATTGATAAAGATACCATGGAACCTACCTATACCGTTGTGGGAGACCCCGGCACGAAACCTGTGGGACTGTGCGGATCCGGTATCATTGATGTGATCAGCGAGCTGTTCATGGCCGGCATCATCAATCCCAAGGGCAAGTTTGTCCGGGAAGGAAAGAGAGTACGCCACGACCAGTATGGAATGGGCAGCTATATCATTGCTTTTGAGGAGGAAGCCGGCACCACGAAGGATGTGGAGATCACAGAAGTGGATATCGACAACTTCATCCGTGCGAAAGGCGCGATCTTCTCAGCGATAAGGACTATGCTTTCCTCGCTGGATTTCGACGTGTCCATGATCGACGACGTCTATGTCGCGGGCGGTATCGGAAGCGGTATCAATATGCGCAACGCGGTGAATATCGGAATGTTCCCGGATATTCCTCTGGAGAAGTTCCACTATATCGGCAACTCCTCCCTGACCGGAGCTTATCTGATGCTTCTTTCCACGCCGGCGGAGCAGAAGACGTACAAGCTTGCGTCCAATATGACTTATCTGGAGCTTTCCGCAGTACCGACCTATATGGACGAATTTGTTGGAGCCTGCTTCATTCCTCATACAGACGCGTCCATGTTCCCGTCCGTACAGCAGAAATAAGGCCGGAGCAGAAGCGCCGTCCGGCGACGGCATATTTAATCTAAGTTTAACAGAGGTGTGCAATGAATTCTGACATAAATGAGTTAAAATCCGGCGGAGAGGAATTCCTCTCTGTGGGAGACAGACTGGGATATGAAAAAGACAGCAAGGAGAGGATGCCCTGGGAGCATTATCTGGACGCCTACGGCAAAGCTGATCCCGTAGAAATCGCGGCCAGACTTCAGATCCCCTATAATCAGGACACGAAGTGCTTTACCCTTCCTTTTCTGGGATCTGTATATGAGATCTCATGGCCTGAGTTTCGGGTCAGCCATCATGAGGACGGGCAGAAGTATTATTCGCTGGAGGAGATGATCTATGCCAGAATCCTGACCATCCGTTTTCTTCTTGAGGGCTCTGCCGTCAAAGGAAGCGGCAGGATGAAAACCTACCGGGAAATGCCCTGGGGCGAAGTGTATCTCCGCCAGTTTGACGGAAGATGTATCAA